>SZPB01000045.1 GCA_030263535.1 Cytophagia bacterium CHB2 | reverse complement strand
GGCGAGATTATATCCGGCCGCGCATAGCAACAGACGGTATAATTTTTATTACCACAAGCGTTGGCAAGATCTCCTACGCCGGTTCGGGCCTATCGTGTGGCAAATGCTGAGAAGAAAAAAACAAATGAACGATTTGGTAGCAGATGAAAAAAAGCGGCTGGTGTTGAAACAATGGTTGGCGGATTCTAACGCAAAATTGCTGAACGACAATGCCTGATTTTTTCCAGTTGAGAGCCATCGTGTGAAACTTAGAGTACTTTTAGTCTCGAACTGGCCCGGCCTGCGCATCCGCGCTTTGTGGCGGCTGGCGCATAGCCGCCATGAAATCGCCGGAGTTTTCATCCATCAAAAGAGCAGTAATGCGCCAATGCCTGGCTTGTTGATGAAAACCGCTTCCCGGTTGCCGAAGGCGCATGCCGTTGCCAAGCGCATCTTCGGTGCACGTCAGGCCGAGCGTGTCGCGCTTGGGCGCGCGGCGCATCTGAACAAAGTGCGGGTGTGTGCGTGTACAGATATCAACGACAACCGGACGTTGGAAGTTGTCAGAGAACTAAACCCAGATGTTCTTTTAACCATGACCTGGCCGAAAAAGTTTGGCGCAGAGTTGCTCAATTTGCCGCGATTCGGTTGTATCAATTGCCATCCCTCACTATTGCCGAAACATCGCGGACGCTTTCCGCTTACCGCAGCATTACTAGCCGGTGAGACGGAAACCGGTGTGACATTTCATTTGATGAATGAGGAGTATGATGCCGGGGACATACTCCTGCAAAAGCCGATCACCATTGCGCCGCAAGACAACGGCGTCACGCTTTTTAAAAAATGCGGCCTCATGGTTTTGGATTCTCTAATTGAAGTTCTGGATGGTATTGCTGAAGTCCGGCTATCGCCCAGGCCGCAAGAAACGCAGCAAGACTCCCTCATGCCGGGTTTAAACCAAACCGACGGCTTGATCGACTGGAATATGGCGTCCACACAAATCGCGTGCAAGGTCCGCGCGCTTTATCCGTGGATCATGCCGCACACGTTTCATCGTGATCAGCGCATCGATTTCATCGCCTGCGAGGCCGCAGCCGGCGCAAACGGAGCGGCGCCCGGACAGGTTTTGACATACACAGATAAGAGTATACTGGTCGCCACCCAGGACGCGGCAATACTGGTCAAATCCCCGCGGGTGACTGGTTTCAGTCAGTGGCGTTCCAGATCTTACCTAAAAACCCATATCAAAAGCGGCGGTCTTTTGGGCGCAAAATCATAATGTTTTGCAGGAAATTTCTGCACTTTAATTTCATCGAATGTATTTATGGCATAGATTGGCAACCAACAGAAGGGGTATTCGCAGCGCCAATCGCCATGCCAGATTCAAATCTCATCTGTTCGAATTTACAGTCATTTCCAAAATTTATTCGTCGATACATTTTTTATTGTAACAGGATCACGTCAATGGCTATTGAATATATCGGCCTGGAGACGACCAATCGTTGCAACTATGCATGCATTCATTGCCTGCGGGCTGATATTGCGCCGAGAAAGGATTTGCCGCCCGACTTGCAGCAGGCCATCGGCCCCAGGAATCCCCGGCGCGACATCCCATTGGAACCTCTCACTTTATGATGTTCCAACTGATTCTGTGAATTTTGCCGCCGGTACTCAAGAAGTAATAGGCTGAATCATGAACGCTAAAACGACTAAAATGTTTAAGCAGTCCAAGAATTTAAAAATATTGTTAGAAATGTTTGCTTTTTTAGCTGCAACGCCCTTGCTTATGAGATTCTATTCATTAGACCAGTTTCTTAGTCTGATAACGCCAAGCCCGAAGCGGCATTGCAACTCCAATTCCCAAAGCACAAGTTCAAGGATCAACCAACTGGGAAGTTTCCTATTGAAACGCGATTGTTTGTTTCTTAAAAAGACCTGTCTCAAGCGCTCGTTACTCTTGTATTATTTCTTAAGAAAGAATGGCATCGAAGTTCAAATACACTTTGGCGTTAAAAAATGTGGTAGTTATTTGGCAGGACATAGCTGGCTGACACTAAAAGGGAACTTGTTCATGGACAAAAACCGCGTTGCTGTTGCATTTACTCCGATTATCAGTTATCCCAAGCATATCGAACCAAGTTCAAATTAGGAGATGATTTTATGAAAGGCAAAGATATCCTGACTGCGTCGGAAAGTGGCCGCGCGAAAACACTTGAGGTAACGCAAACGGCAACCAAGAAACCTTATCAAGAACCCATTTTGACCAAACACGAGCAGTTGCTCGAAAACACCCACTTTGGCGGCGGTGGCGACGTATCGGGCATTATACTCGATCCGTAACTCATTAACCTCGCCATCCAATAGCTAGCTACCCTTCATTGTTTCTTAATATCGGATATCAATTCGCAAGTAAAGGCGCCTTTGCCTCAAATGGCAAGGGTGCCTCCATTAGAACATTTTTCGATCACAGTTGATAAAACAGTGGATTTCCATGCTAAATTTCTTTGCACGATTTATGGTGTCAAAATCTGCGTCACGACTGACAGTAAACGCGCCAAAGAACATATTATTACCCTACTCAATGGATTGCCCAGCTCATCCTCGTCAGCAAGTTCGGAAGCAGATATCGAATTGGATATTTTCACGAGGGCAGGTTCTCTTCAAGATCCACATCTCCCGCCATATGTAGAAAGGGCACTTGAACCGAGATCGCTTTTTAAAACCCATCGAACCAAGGATAAGTGTTATGTCGTGCTTGGGAATTCTTGGCTGTGCCTTTCATTGAAAAACCGTACAGGCATTGGTGTTTTGGAGGAAAGTATTTGGTCGTATCACTGGATTATTTTACAGCATTTCTTTCTAGGTGGGCTATGCCTATTGCTTCGCACATGCGGCCGATTTCTTTTTCATGCAGCTGGCTTGGAACACAATGGCAAGGGATATTTGATTTTAGGAAAATCTGGTGCTGGAAAATCAACAACTACTCTAAGCCTGGTAAGACATGGATGGAAATATCTCGGCGATGATGCATTATTACTGCATCAGGCAGGTTCGCATATCGAAGCTTTCGGCATTCCCGTCAATTTCAAAGCCGACGACCAAACTACTAATAGACTGTTCAAAAATATCAATGAGAATCTTGCTATCAAAATAACCCATGATGCTAATTTCCCATATTTTTCTAAGCGTTATTTGATGATCGACAAACTTTACCCTAACCAATTTAAAGGGCATTCTATTCCAAATTTTTTGCTATTTACCCGACCCACATCACAAGAAAAAAGCGAACTCGCACTTATGAGAAAAAGTGAGGCGCTCAAAGGTGTCATTGAAGCCAGTCCACATTTCTCACTTGATTCTGATAACGTGGATTTGCTCAGCACACTTGTACGACAAACAACTGCCTATCAATTACTCGCAGGCAAAGATGTTTTTGAGAACCCACGTGGTTTTGAAGAACTCCTTTTGAATGGCTGTCAATAGGAACTCTTGACAAAGCGAATGATATGATAACCTTACATTCCAAATTCAAACCCAGCCCACAAGCGATCTACACCAGACTCAGCGAGGATGAAGGCGTGTTGCTGCATCTGGATACCAAGCGATACTATACGCTGAACGAGACCGGCTCCGCCATTTGGAATCATCTGGATAAGGGTCTCAGTCTCGCTGAGGTTGCGGGGAAGTTGCAATTGGAATACGAGGTGGAAATCCAACAGGCGCAAAACAGCGTGCTCAGGCTGGCGCAAGAGCTTAATCAAGAAAAACTCGTCGAGCTTTGTGGCGAGTGATACAGTCAAAACGGGTTCGTAGTTCCTATCGCATCATGTGCAATTTATCTGTCTTGCTCATAAACAAAAGCATGCTGCCAGTGCGCCGCATGTCCAACATAATACTCCCTCCTGCTTCAATTGACTTGTTTAAACATCACCGGTATGTTTTTGTCAGTCGGCGCGCCGATTTGAATCAACTGCCAATGCTGATCGTAGCTCTGGATAAGGCGTTGCAAACACTGGGCGCGCGGCAGCGCCGCTTCCTCACATTGCTCCCATGCAAAAATTTCCACGCGATAATGATACGTCTGCTTGCGGCCATTGATTTTTACTTCAACCTCAACCTGCTGATCCGCCTCCACGGCGGGCAATTGAATTGAAATCGTCGGCATTTCGATACTCCTGTTGAATTTTAGCCTACCGAAAGTAAACCGCGAGAATAAAACGAGGCCGCGGCCTCATCTGAGCTACATAACCTGAAACAATATTACTTTCTTGGGTACAAGCCAAAATCGCTTGCCTCCTTTTCACCGCGTTGCTTTTTGTTACTCATATCGCAGCGCTTCGACAGGATTTGCCAGTGCGGCCCGAATCGCTTGCACGCTGATCGTTAGCCAGGCAACCAGCAGTGCGACCAAACCGGCGAGTAAGAATGTATCCAAACCCAGGTTGATATGATATGCAAAGTTTTGCAGCCAGCGCGCCAGCATCCAATAAGCAACTGGCGAGGCGATTGCCGTAGCCAGCAATACCAGCACTGTAAAGTCCTTCGAAAGCAACATGACAATTTGTGTTACCGAAGCGCCCAATACTTTACGTACACCGATTTCTTTCGTGCGTTGTTCGGCCGTGAATGCCGCCAATCCCAACAACCCGAGACAGGCGATAAAGATTGCCAAGCCCGCGCTCACGCCAAATATTTTTCCCAGGCGAATATCTGCTCGATAAAAATCATTAAGACGTTCATCGAGAAAATTGAACTCAAACGGCGTGGTCTGATCGAAACGTTCGTGTACGCGCTGCAAAGCAGTGAGCGTTCGCGGCAGATTTTCCGGGCGCAGGCGGACCGTGAAATAATCAATCGCCTGAATCGGATTGTTCCAGTGCCCCAAAATCAGCGGTCCGATCTTTTCGTGCAGCGATTGAAAATGAAAATCCTTCACCACGCCAATGACTCTGCCACGAAACTTGCTGGCCGGCACGCTAAGCTCCTCGCCCAGGGGCGACGTCCATCCGAGCAGTCGTGCTGCAGTCTCGTTGATGATGATTGCCGAGGTGTCCGTACCCATGGTATTTGAAAAATTTCTACCCTCTTGCAAGTCAATCTCGAAAGTTTGCAGAAAATCCTCGTCAATGCCGACGTAGTAAAGCGTATGCGCCGTCGCAGAGGGCGCCCGAACAGGTACGGCTGCAATTTGCATGAGATTTTTCCATTCCCCCGGCACGCGCGAGGACACCGATGCGTGCGTAACCTCCGGTATCTTCGCCATCTCATTCTTTATGGAAAAATGATTCCGGCGGGCGCTGCCGCTATTGATGTCGATCACCACAAGCTGCTCCTGATTGAAACCAAGATTTTTGGTGCGTATGAAGCGAAGCTGCCGTGCGGCCGCGACAGTCGCGATAATCATGATAATCGACAAGGCGAATTGCGTTACCACCAGGACGCGCCGCAATCGCGTCGCTCCGGCAGGCGCATGAGAATCGCCTTTGAACAAAACAGTTGGGCTAAGCTTGGCGAGATAAAATGCCGGATAGCTGCCGGAAACAATGCCGACGAAAAAAGCAAGTGCGGTCAAAATTAGAATCATCGTTCCACCGTGCCGGTCAAAATTGAGCGCCAAGTCCTTCCCACTGAAGGCATTGATACTCGGCAGCACCAACTCCACCAGCATGAGTGCAGACAACAAACTCAAACATGAAAACAGAATTGATTCGCCCAGGAATTGTCCAACAAGCTGGCTTCTAAAGGCTCCGGCAACTTTACGCATACCGATCTCTTTGGCGCGTTTCAAGGCGCGCGCAGTGGCGAGATTCATGTAGTTGATACATGCGATGAACAAGATGAAAAATGCGATAGCGGCGAATACATAAAGATATGAAATGTCACCCTGGTCGCGGTTGCGGTCGAATTCCAAATGTGCCGAATGAAAGTGAATATCGCGTAATGGCTGCAATGCAACTTGACGCAGATTTTGAGGACTCTCACCCCGATGCCGGCCTACGACAGCGTTGATCCTGGCGTTGAATGCGGCAACATCAACCGGTTGCTGCGTGAGCACGTACGTGATAAACGACTCGGAATCCCAAGAATCAATGAACTGCTTCCAGCCGCGATTGGCTTCAAGCGTTGCAAACGAAACCAGCATATTAAAATCCAGATGCGAAAGTCGCGGCGGATCCGCCATGACTCCGGTCACGTGCAACTCGCCAAAGCGGTCCGTCGTAAGGACTTTTCCAAGTGGATTTTCATTGCCAAAATATTTTTGTGCGGTCGTTTGAGTGAGCACAACGGCCAGCGGTTCCTGCAAAACCGCCTTCGTCTCGCCCTGTAGCAGCTTGAAATCAAAAATTTCAAAAAAGCTCGGTTCGGCAATCAGGTAATCCCCTTCATAAAAATGGCGCTCGCCATAACGTGCGGAAAAACGCCCAGTACCAAAACGGTCGCGCAAGCGCACGGCGCTGACAACTTCCGGGAATTCCCGTGTTAACGCTGGCGCCAGAGGCCCCATCGTGAACGGAAAATGGCGCTCGCCTTTCTCCGGCGACGATTCGGTCTCGGTGATGCGATAAATGCGATCGGCTTTTTCATGAAATGCGTCGAATGCCAGTTCATTTTGCACGTAGAGCAGCAGCAAAATACAGCAAGCCATGCCCAGAGCCAATCCTGCAACATTAATGGCGGAGTAGGCTTTGTGCTTGCGCAGATTGCGCCACGCAATTTTAAGATAGTTCTTGAACATGGTTTTTCCTTATTTCGTGACTACTCGCTTGCCGTGCTGCGGTTATGCCTGTGCGTTCTCCACCTTTCGCCAAATTTGTTTGCACGGATCAGCTCTTGCGTTGTCCTACCTTCACTCGCACTTTCGAGACCAGTCGCTTGCTCTTGGAGTTTTATTTACCCGGAGGCTTTTCGAATAAGCCCCAGCAAGGTCTTTAACGTTCTTCCCGCTCAACTCGGCCATCCAGCAAATGAATCACGCGATTGCCGTATGCGGCATTTTTCTCAGAATGTGTGACTTGTACGATCGTCGTGCCTTCTTCATTCAACTTCTTAAACAGCGCCATAATTTCTTCGCCTTGAGCGGAATTGAGATTGCCAGTAGGTTCATCCGCGAGAATCAGTTTGGGATGGACGATCACCGCGCGCGCGATGCCGACGAGTTGTTGCTGCCCGCCCGAGAGCTGATTTGGAAAAAGATCTTTCTTCGCGACAACTTGAAAGCGATCGAGAATATCGGCAATCATGCTCTTGCGCTCGGAGGTTTTGACTTTTTGATACAACAACGGCGTCTCAAGATTCTCGTAAACCGTTAGTTCATCGATCAAATGATAGCTTTGAAATACAAAGCCGATATAATTCTTGTGCAATTCCGAACGCTGCTTTTCGTTGAATTTGTGTACAGGTTGGTCGAAAAAATAGTACTCACCGTCGTTCGGTTCATCCAGCATGCCAAGAATGTGCAGCAACGTCGACTTACCCGATCCTGAGGGTCCCATGATAGTGACAAACTCCCCGGGCTTGATTTCAAGATTGATGTCCTGCAAAACATACGTCTTGAGAAATTTGTTCGAATAAAATTTAAATACGTTTTTCAAACTGATCATTGTGTTCTCCGTCTTCAGATGTTTGCGAGTTTAAACATGTTTCTAGGGCGCACCGGCAAATACCCATGTGAGAGTCATTCATACCGCAACGACTCGACGGGATTTGCCAGCGCGGCTTTGAGCGACTGATAGCTTACGGTCAGCAAGGCGATCACCAACGCCAGCGCGCCGGCCAAGATAAACATGCCGGCGCCGAGGTCGATCGTATAGGCAAAATTTTGCAACCAGCGATTTATGAAAAAATAAGAGAGCGGTGGCGCGGCGATAACAGCGATAAGCACCAGTTTCGCTAGGTCTCGCGATAATAGCCCGGCCATTTGCTCCACCGAAGCGCCGAGCACTTTGCGAATGCCGATCTCTTTGGTACGTTGTTCGGCAGCGAATGAAGCGAGTCCGAACAGGCCGAGACATGAAATAATAATGGCGAACACCGCGGCGTAGGTAACGAGGGATTCCAGGCGTTTCTCGGCGCGGTACTGCCGGTCAATGTCTTCATCTAGAAACGAAAATTCGAATGGCTGGCTCAGATTGACGGCTTTCCATTTTTGCTCGATGAACGACAGAGAAGCCGGGATCTCCTGCGGCGCGACTTTAACGAGAACGTGTGACAGCGGCATAGAGTCACGTACATAAAGAACTGCCGGCTGAATGGCGCTGTGCAAAGATTGAAAATGAAAATCTTTCATCACGCCGATGATCGTGGGATTAGCCGGAATGGCGCGGCTTTGAAATTTTTTAAACGTCTGCCCCACCGGCGAGGTCAGCTCAAATTCCTTAATAAAGCTCTCGTTGACAATCACGGCCTGCGTAGCGTCGGTGGAAATCTCATGCGAGAAATTTCTGCCGGCGATGAGCCGCATGCCGAGCGTGGGAATGAGATCGTAATCCATCCGATAATGAAATACCTCGACCGTTCTTCCCTCTTTCTCTACGCCGGTGCTGGATGAGCCTCGTGCAAACGAGCGTGACATGGCGGTGACCGCAGCGATGTTGAGATGGCCGGCCAGCTCGTTCTTCATAAAATTGAAGATTCGATCACCTTGTTCGATATTTTGAAAACTAGCACGGGTGGGAAGAACAACGATTTGTTCTGTTTCGAATCCAATATCCTTTTGCGAAAGGAAGCGAAACTGTTGGGCCATCAAAAGGGTGATGGTCATGAGTGCAACCGAAAGCATAAATTGGGTGACGACAAGCGTTTTGGTGAAAAGGTTCTTGCCGCCAAATTTCAGTTTATTTTTGAAAAGTTCTGTCGCCGGTAATTTCGAGAATCGCCAGGCCGGATAACCGCCGGCAACCAGGCCGGTAAGAATTATCAGCCCCGCTACCACCGCCCCAAAGGGCCATTTTCCATATCCGAAAGCCAACGTTCGATCGGCAAGTTTCGCGAAGGTTGGGGCCAGTGCTTCCGCAGCGCCCATTCCCAAGATAAATGCGAGCAGGCTCAGCGCCAGCGTTTCGAAAATAAATTGTCTGAAAAGCTGCTGCCGCCCGGCGCCCAGCACCTTGCGCATGCCGAATTCTTTGAAGCGGTTGGAGGAACGCCCCAGAGAAAGCATCGCAAAATTGAAACAGGCGATGAATAAGATCGCCAACGCGATGCCGGAAAGAATGAACAGGGTCGTGGGGTTGCCGCGAGGGGATAAACCGTTGCCGCCGGCAATCGCACCGAGATGATACGAGGTGAACGGTTGCAGCTTGATTTGAAAATCGCTCAACGTGAGCTTCTCAGCCTGCAATAATTTTCCCAGATTTTTTTCGACGAAAGCGGAGAACTTCGCTTCGGCTGATTTGGCCTGAATGCGATCGGCAAACAACACGAACGTATTCGAATCAAAGCCGCCCCAATCCTGCAAAAATCCTTTGCCGAACACCAACTCTATTCTCTCAAACGGCAGCAGAAAATCAACTTTCAGGCTCGAGTTTTCCGGCATAGGCGAAAAAACGCCGGCCACGGTCAAGCTTTGCTTCTCGTTGCCCAAATCAAAAAAGAGCACTTTGCCAATGGGATCCTCGCTGCCAAAATATTTTTCGGCCATCGCCTCGCTCAAGATCACGCTGTTGGGATTCCTGGTCGCTGGCGCAGCATGTCCTTGCGCGAGCGGAAAACTAAACATTTCGAGAAAAGCCAGATCGGCGAAAAGAACCGATTCAACAAACATCTTTTCTTCGTATTGAACCACCGTCTGTGTGCTCAAAAATCTCACGGCCTTTTCGATCTCCGGGATTTGTTGTTCGAGCGCCGGAGCCAGCGGCGCCGGCGTGGCATATCCCGTTTCACCTTTCAGCGTAAGAACAACGCGGTGAATGCGCTCCGCCCTCTCATGAAATTTGTCATAAGACAGCTCGTGCAGAATCAAATTGGCAAGCAGGATGCAACAAGACAGGCCCAGGGCAAGTCCGAAAAGGTTGATAAAAGAATAACCTTTGTGCTTCAACAGATTTCGTAATGCGATTCTGAGATAGTTTCCCAGCATGGCTTCTCCATTTGGGATTGCGGATGTTGAATTGAAGTTTTCAAACCGCATTTCGAAATCCACAATCAGCAATCATTCGTATCGCAGCGCTTTTGCCGGATTGATGAGCGCGGCGCGCAACGACTGGCTGAATACAGTCAGCACGGCAATCGTGAGCGCAATCAAACTCGCAGCCAGCAGAGGCAACAGGTCCATATTGATGCGATAAGCAAAATTCTGCAGCCATTTGCTGGACACATACCACGCCAGCGGCCAGGCTACGAGATTCGCCAGGGCGACCCAGCGCACAAAATCTACAACCAACAGGCGCACGATCACACTTGTTGAAGCGCCCAAGACTTTGCGCACGCCGATTTCTTTCGTGCGCTGCATGGTCGCGTGGCTCGCCAATCCAAACAATCCCAAACAGGCAATCAGAATCGCGAGGCCCGAAAAAACATTGACGATGGCGCTGGTGTTGAGATCGCGGCGATAGAGTTTTTCGAATTCAGCATCCAGAAAAGTGTAGGTATAGGGATAGTTTGGAAAAATTTTTTGCCAGACGTTTTCCGCAGTCTGCACGGCCTCGGAAATTCGCCCCGGCTGCACGCGCGCAGCCAATAGATTTCCCGGCGCGCTGGCGATCGGAAAAATCACCACCGGTTCGATGTTTTGATGCATCGCGGCAAAATGAAAATCCTTTACAATGCCAATGACGCGCGTGCCGACGGAATCATTTGGTCCGAAGTACAAGCGCCGGTTGAGCGGCTCTTTCCAACCCAGCTTGCTCGCGGCTGTTTCGTTCATTAGCACCGCATCGACGGTATCCGTCGGCATCTCACGGCTGAAATTTCGTCCTTGCGCGATTTGCATGCCCAGCGTCGGCACGGCTTCCGAGCTGAGAGAAAACGCGCTCCAGATCCAGATATCTTCATCGGACACGCCTTCGGGACGGACGCGCGTGCGGCCAAACGTGCGCCCCGGTATGTTGCCTGCTTGCGCCGCAGAGATGAATGCGCTATGCTGCAGCAATTCCTGGCGAAATGTTTCCAAACTCCGCCCCATAGCTTGATCGACCACATCGAAGATCAAAACCTGCTCGCGGTTGTAACCAAGATCTTTGCTCTTCACATATTGCAATTGTTTTTGAATGATGAGCGTGGCGCCGATCAATGCGATGGAAAGCGCGAATTGAAACACCACCAAGCCGATGCGCAACGCCGCGCCTTTTTTCCCGGATTTGAAATTTCCTTTCAACACGGTAATAGGTTTGAAGCTCGACAACACAACTGCCGGATAGGAACCGGCGAGCAGGCCGACCAACAAAAGTAGTGCAACCAAGAACGCGACCAGCGGCGCGTTCTTCGTCAACTCCAGCACCAGAGAAGTCTGCGTCAATTGATTCAGCCACGGCAAACCCAGGAACGCAAGGGGAATTGCCAGAAGCAGCGCCAGCAGCGTGAGGAAAAACGATTCACCGAGAAATTGCTTCATCAATTGCGATTGCTCAGAACCGACGACTTTTCGCAAACCCACTTCTTTGGAGCGGCTGGCGCTGCGCGCGGTGGAAAGGTTCATATAATTCACCGCGGCAATGATGAGAATCAACAGCGCAATTGCGGTGAAGATGTACACATTATTGATGTCGCCCTTGTTGGTCACGGGATCGAAGATGACATCGGCGGATCTGAGGTGTACGTCCAACAACGGTTGCAACACCACGTCAAAATTCGGCGAGACGTTGTTGTCTCGAGCCAGTTTGGTGAACTTCTCCGCCAGGCCTTCCGTCGCAACGCCGGGCGCCAAGCGAATGTAGGTCGGCATCGCGATGGCTTGCCAAGTTTCCGTAAAGACTGGTTGCGTAGAATTGGGCGGCTGATTGGCTTTTAATTGCGAGGTGATCGTTGAGATGGCGCCGAGGGCGTCAAATTCGAGATGCGTGTTGTCCGGCAAGTCCGCAAGAACGCCGGTGATTTGCAACGCTGTGCCATTGCCCGTGGTTACGGTTTTACCCAAGGGATCTTCCTCGCCGAAAAGCTGTTTGGCCAGTGATTCTGTCAGCACCAAACTGAACGGCTGGGCCAAAGCAGTGGCCGGATCGCCCTTCAGCAAAGGGAAATCAAAGAAATTAAAAAAAATCGCATCGGCGGAACGCAATTGTTGCGCATAAATGGCCGGGCGATTCACTTCAGGCCGCGACAACAGCGTTTGGCCGCCAAAATTAAGCCGTAACGAGGCCTCCACTTCGGGAAACGCGGTGGGCAGCGCCGGCCCCATCGCCGGCATGGAAATGCCAACACGCTGATTGTTCGTGCCCAACGCTTTGTCGATGGTGAGCACACGATATATGCGCCTGGCGTCTGCGTGCATATTTTCGAATGATAATTCATGCTGAATGAAAAGCAGAATCAGAATGCATGCCGCCATGCCGATTGCCAACCCGGCGATGTTGATAAAAGAATGTCCCTTGTGCCGCAGCAAATTGCGCAAGGCGATTTTGAGATAGTTTTTTAGCATAAGAACGTCCGAAATCCTTGAACTCGATATTCCGGGTTAGCAATTTAATTCGATTACTTGGCGTTGGGAACTGCAAACTTGGAGCGGAGAATTTGACATTTCCCTGCGTTTCGCCATTTCTTCCGCTCGCTGCCCTCTGTTCATTCCGATCGTCATGTGCGAACAGTCTCGCCGATGGTTTTATCCAAAACAATCGACAAAACAAATCAATCTTATTCGGGATTTTTGAGCACCGCAGACAAATTCACTCTGGTGACATTCCACGATTGCCGCCCAACAGCGATGGCTGCGGTAAGCAGGACCAGCGCGTTTGCCAGCAGAAACGGCGCGAGGCCGGGCGCGTAATTTCCAACAAAAGGGGCTGCTTCACGCAGCAAAAGGCGGGTCGCGACGAAACTCAACACCGTCGCGAATGCGCCGGCGCCTAAAAGCAGAAACAAGAACTCGCGATTGATCAACAACAGAATCTGCGCGACCGAAGCGCCGAGCATTTTGCGCACGCCGACTTCTTTCAAGCGCCGGGCGAAATGTTGCGCGGCCAGGCCATACAAACCCATGCAAGCAATCACCAGCGCGAGTCCGGCAATGTAACCGAAGCTGCGCGAGAGCTTGTGAAAAGTGCCATAGAAGCCGTCAAAAACTTCGCTCTGAAAAAAATAATTGCACGGCGTGTTCGGAAAAAGCTGCTGCCAGTCCTGCTCGATCTGTGCAGCGACTTGTTTACCGCTGCCGGGGGCGAAGCGCACGGCGAGATTGCTGAACGTATTCTCTTCGGCGCGAAAGAACAGAGCCGGACGGCTTGCGCCGGTGGCAAAAAGCTTGAAATCACCAACCACGCCGATGATCGTGTACTCTTTCGTTTCGATTCGCAGTCGCTTGCCAATAGCATCCGTCCAGCCTTGTTTGCGCACCAACGTCTCGTTGACCACCACCGCGTTTTCCTCTTCCACACGGCGATTCGCATCAAAGAAGCGTCCCGCGACTAAATTCAGGCCGAGCGCTTCGGGATACTCAGCGCCGACGTCGTAACGCGAGGCCTTTTGTTTGGTTTCATCAACTTGAAAAACTTCCGGACGCCAGCCTTGACCAATATGATCCGCCGACCCGGCAACGCGCAGCACGTTTGGGCTTTTCAAAAGTTCATTGCGCAGCAGATGGAATTGCGCGCTGTCATTGAGCGGCACGACCAAAGCCTGGCCGGGATCGTAGCCCCATGAACGTTTTTCCCACACGCGCACCGTGGCCAACAGCAGAACTGTGATGATCACCGCCAGAAACGCGAGCGCGAACTGCGTTGCCAACAAACCGCGGCGCAAAAAGTTTTTACCGGAAAATTTCAACCGGCCGGTGAAAATCGCCACGGGTTTAAATGATGAAATATAAAGCGAAGGATACGCGCCCGAGGCCAACGCCGTGAGCGCCAGCAAACCCGCGAGCATCAGCCACAGGCCGGTGTTCTCGAGCAAAGAGAATTTTATTTTCAACACGAAGTTTTCGTTGAGCAGCGGAACGAGGAACGCTTCCGTGATCATAAGCCCGAGCAGCAACGCGATAAAGCATAGCAACAAATTTTCCGACATGAATTGCGCGACAAGCTGCTCGCGCCGGCCGCCCATGACCTTGCGAATGCCGATTTCTTTCAAGCGCCGCGTCACCCCGCCGAGCGAGATGTTCACATAGTTGAAGCAGGACAATGCCATCATCGTCAGCGCGATGAGTGAGAACATCAGCGTCAACACGGGATGGGGCGCTTCCGCAGGCCGGCGATTGACGTCATAAGCTCCGGGCATCGGGTTGCGCAGATTATCGAGGGCAAACGAAACGATGTTCGCTTCGGGATTCCCGGCGTTGAACGGCGCAAGATAACGCGCCATTTGCGGCGCGAGTGACGCGGCGTCTTCGGGCCGGCGCAGTTGCACAAACACGCAATTGCTCGCGCCGATTTTCCAATCCTGCGCCTGCAGCGATTTGTGTACCGCGTGATAGCCGGTGAGCAGATCAAAAACAAAGCCGACATTAGTTGGAAAAGGTTTCGCCACGCCCTGCACGACGAACTGCTTGCGCTCTTGCTCGTCGGTCATCAACGTGAGCGTGCGGCCAATGGGCACCTCCTCGCCGAAATATTTTTGCGCCATGTTCGCGCTGAGGATGATGGCGTTCGGATCAGCAAGCGCGGATGGATCGCCGTATTGCAGCGGAAAAGTGAACATGGAGAAGAAGTCCGTGTCCGCATAGACGAGCACTTCGTTGAAGGCGTTCTCTTTGTTGAACAACTTCACGCCTTCGCGCTGCATGCGCACGACACGCTCGACTTGCGGGAAATCCGCGGCCAACGCGGTGGCAATGGGCGCCGGCGCATCGCCCCAGAATTGTCGCTCGCCGTCGATTTCGGTGACGTATTCCACCATGAAAATGCGCTCACCGTTTTCATGAAAATTGTCGAGCGTCCAGTAATTTTGCAAAAAGAGAAACACGGCGATGCAGCACGCCACGGCAATCGAAAGGCCGAAAATGTTGATGAGCGTAACGGTTTTGTTCGCGAGCAGATGGCGCCACGCGAGGCGGAAATTTGTGGAGATCATGCTGTTGTTCCTTGATCAGTTCTCAATGGCCTGCATTCAATCGCGCTATTTACCCATTACGTTTTATTACTCATACCGCAATGCTTCCACCGGATTCACCAACGCAGCTTTGATCGCTTGCAGGCTCACCGTTAGCAGCGCGATGAGCAATGCAGCGCCGCCGGCCAGCGCGAACACCCACCAGCCGATGTTGACGCGATAAGCAAAATCTTGCAGCCAGCGATTCATGGCAAAATAGGCAACCGGCCAGGCAACAAGATTTGCCGCCAGCACGAGTTTGACAAAATCTTTGGAGAGTAATCCGGCGATGCTGACCACGGAAGCGCCGAGCACTTTGCGTACACCGATTTCTTTGGTGCGTTGTACAACGTTGTAGGCCGACAAACCGAGTAAGCCGAAACACGCGATCAAAACAGCGAGAAAAGCAAATGCGCCAAAGACTTTTCCGAAGATCATGTCGGCTCGGTACTGCCGGTCAAAAAGCTCGTCGAGAAAATAGAAGCTGAAGGGATCCGCCGGGAAATGTTTCTCCCAAATTTTTTGCAGCGCGGCAACGGTTGCTTGCACCTCGGTAGCTTGAATCTTTGCCGAATAGTAGCCGCGTATGTTCGGCCGCAGCAGCATGATCATGGGATCGATGGTCTTTTGCAGCCCCTGTTGATGAAAGTTAGCCACGACACCGATCACCGTGAGCGTGTCGCCGCCGCGCCGGATTTTTTGATTGATCGCGCTCTCGATACTTTCAAAACCAAGCTGCTTCGCGGCCTGCTCGTTGAGTAGGGCCGTCTTATTATCCGTGGTGAAATTTTCAGAAAAATTCCTGCCGGCTTTCAATTCAAGATTATATGCCGGAACAAAATCATAGTCCACGCCAAGATGAAACAACGTAATTGTTCCCGCGTCTGCAACGAGACGGCGCCCGCTGGTCGTCCAATAAATCTCTTTGCCCATGACGCTCGACGAGGCCGTGAGATTCTTAACACCGCTGATACCTAACGCCTCGTTCTTGAACGGTTGAAATGCATTCTGATACAAGGAATCGCTGAGCGAAGCCGCGGCGTCCAGCACCAAGGTCTGGTTGATATTGGCGCCCAAGCTTTGCTGGCGCATGAACTCGACCTGCCGATAGACGATCATGGTTCCCGCGATCAATGCCACGGAAGCGGCGAACTGCGCGACGATGAGTCCTTTGCGCAGCGCTTGCGAGTTGCGCCGGTTTTTGAAAACGCCTTTCAACACCAGCCCCGGCTGATAGCCGGATAACACGAACGCCGGGTACAATCCCGCGAGCAGCGCGCCGGCAGCGAAAATGGCAAGCGTGCCAAGCCAATAGTTGGCCGGCAGGTTAAAGCCCGAGGCCTCCGCTCTGCCGATAAATTTGTGAAACACCGGCGCCAGCTCCAAGACGGCCAGCAAAGCGACCACCAATGCGATAACGTTCAATAAAACACTTTCGGTAAGAAACTGGCGGATGAGATCGACGCGGAGCGCGCCAAGAACTTTACGCACGCCGATTTCCCGGGCTCTTTCCATCGAACAGGCAGTGGCAAGATTGATATAATTGATCCAGGCGATGCCGATAATAAAAAATGCAATCAGAAATAAAAATGAAACGGCGCGGCCATTGCCGTTGACTTCAGCTTCCTGATTGTAGTTGGAGTATAAATGAATGTCAGAAAGCGGCAGCAGCGCCAGCTCGTTGCGGATGTTGTTGTTGCGTGCAAACTCGCGGCTGTTGAGGTGGCGGTCGCAAAATGCCGGTAGCTTCGCTTCCAGGGTCTTCCAATCGGCGCCGGGTTGCAACAAGATATAGCTATAGAAATCATACCACCCCCAACTCGTTTCCGTCGCATTTGTAGTGTCGCCCCATACAATGCGCGCGAGTTTTCCGAGTGTGGCATAGGAGACCAGATACTCGATGGTGAGATGCGAATTGCGCGGATAATCGCGAAACACGCCGGTCACTTCATACGACCAGGTGCCTTGCGGATCGCGCACTGTCAACCGCTTTCCCAGCGGTTCTTCATCACCAAAATATTTTTTTGCCATTGCTTCCGAGATGATGATCTGATCGGGCCCGCTTAACGCGCTAGCCGGATCGCCTTTCTGCAAATTGATCTCGAGCATGCGCAAAGACGAAGGATCGGCAAAGTAGCCTTTGGTCTCGGAGAATTTCATATTGCGCGCATCATTCGCGAGCAACAGCTCGGCGTCGTGCAGGCGGCAAAAATCCTCCACTTCCGGAAAGTCTTTTTTCATCGCCGGCGCAATCGCCGGATAGATGGTGGCGGACTTCCACATCAACTCGCCGCCACGAAACGAATCCAGCCGCACGCGTACGATGCGATCGCCAAGGTCTTGAAAGCGGTCGTAGCTTCTTTCGTGCGCGACATATTCAAAGATCAGCAGAAAGCAACCCAGGCCGATGGCCAATCCCAGAATATTGAGCGCGGCATACGTCTTCCGTTTTTTAAGATCGCGCAGGGCGATTTTGAAGT
Organism: Cytophagia bacterium CHB2; assembly: GCA_030263535.1. Lineage (NCBI taxonomy): Bacteria > Pseudomonadati > Bacteroidota > Cytophagia > Cytophagia bacterium CHB2. The sequence goes on along the minus strand of SZPB01000045.1, from coordinate 7,052 downwards.
AGTTTCTGAGCATTATAAACTCTCCGGTCAAAAATGCCTGCAAGAAGCGGTTTTTACCCCTTCGGTTTCACTCAAGAATCGTGCCCTCGTTCTTTTTCAAGGAATTACAGCGTGTTGGCAGGGTGATGAAAAAATGAAAACTGTCCGCTGGCATAGCAGTAAGTGTTCGCTGGCGGACAGCTTTTATCAATTTGCAAAACTTGAAATTGACTGTCGAGTCATGAGAAAAAAGGGCGGCAATTTCGATCGGCTGCATTCTCGGCTTCGATGCGCCGTTTAACGGAGTGGTCAAACGGATAGCGCTAATGAAGAGAATAAAACTGCACGGCTGCGCAAAGTGAAATGAGGTTTGATCCTTTACTTTCACTCCGCACGTTGCTATTCATATCGCAATGCTTCAACCGGATTCGCCAACGCCACTTTAACTGCTTGCAAGCTGATGGTGAGCAACGCAATGAGCAGTGCCAATCCGCCGGCGAGCGCAAAAATCCACCAGCCGATGTTGATGCGGTAAGCGAAGTTTTGCAGCCACTCGTTCATCGCGTACCAGCCAATCGGCCATGCCATCAAGTTGGCGAGAAGCACGAGCTTGACAAAATCTTTGGATAGCAAGCTGATCACGCTTGCCACCGAGGCGCCCAACACTTTGCGGATGCCGATTTCTTTCGTGCGCTGCTCGGCGGCGTAAGCAGCCAGGCCAAACAAACCGAGGCCGGCGATGGCAAGCGACAGCACGACAAAAACCGTAAAAATTTTGCCAAACAGCTTTTCGGCTTGATATTGCCTCTCCAGGCGTTCATCAAAAAACGAATATTGCAGCAGCGCATTGGGAAAATGCTTGTGCCAGGCCTGCTCGACAAACTTTATCGTTGCGGCCAGTTCCGTCGTGCTGAGTCGCACGGTAATGCGCGAAAACTGATTGGGCCGCGTGAGACTGAGGGCAACAGGCTCGATGCGCTCTTGCAGCGTCGTGAAATGAAAATCCTGCACCACGCCGACAATCGTCCCGTTTCTACTACCGGAACGGAACGGCTTTCCCAAAGCCTGGTGTGGATCGCCCCAACCCAGGACGCGTACCGCCGCTTCATTCACAATGTAAGCGCTGCCTACGGTATCGCCTGGCGCTTGCGGAGAAAAGTTGCGGCCGGCAACGAGCTTCATGCCATAGACATCCAGGTAATCATAGCCGACCTGATGTTGATAAATGCTGGTCGAGACGGATTTGCCGCTGCCATCAACGGTTTCGACATGAGAATTGCCCAAGCCGCCGACGCTCAAGCCGCGCGAGACGGTTACGCCTTTGATCGACGGCTGCGACATCAACTCGTCGCGGAAGGGTTGCACGCCGTTGCGTACTTCCGCGAAACCGTTGACATCAAGGACGAGCAGTTCTTCTTTGTTGAAGCCTAGATCTTTGCCGCGCATGAAATCCATTTGCGACTTCACCACGCCGATGCCGACGAGCAGAATGATGGCGATAGCGAACTGCACAACCACCAAACCTTTGCGCAACGCAATGCCGGCGCCGGATGACTTGAACGCCCCTTTCAACACCTGTGCCGGCCGGAACATGGAGATGAAGAAAGCCGGATAAAGTCCGGAGAGCAAGCCGACCAACACGGTTGTGCCGAGGAGAAAAGCAAGCAACTCATTCGAAAAGAGGGGTTCGATTTGTTTGCCGGTGAGATCGAAAAAGAACGGCTGCAGCAGTTCCATAAAAATGAAGGAAAGCGCCAGCGCGATCGCCGCCACGAGCGTCGATTCCACCAGAAATTGCCGGATCAATTGCGGCTTGACCGCGCCGAGCACTTTTTTGACGCCGACTTCTTTGGCGCGACCCAATGAGCGCGCCGTCGTCAGATTCATGTAGTTGATGCAGGCAATCAACAGAATGAACACACCCACCGTCGCGAAAATATACACTGTGCTCATGCTGCTCGTGGCTTGAATTTCATAACGCAACCGCGAATGCAAATGAATATCGGCGAGCGGCTGTAGCGAGAAGGTATAAAACATTTTCATCGCACGCATTTTCTCGCCGAGATAGCGCTCGGCATAGTCCGGCAGCTTCTGCTCGAAGGCTTTGGGATCGGCGCCTGCTTTCAACAAAACATACGTGTAAAAGCCGTTCCAAAAATATCGCCATTCGGAAGTGCGCGCCTCTGGATTGTACGTTTCAAACGTGTTGAACGAGCCGAGCATGTTGAAGGTGAAATGCGCGTTCCGGGGCGGGTCGGGCATCACGCCGGTTATTTTGTACGGCGCGCCGTTGCCGCTGGGATCATAAAGATAAAGCGACATGATTTTGCCGACCGGATTTTCCTTGCCAAAATATTTTTGCGCGAGGGATGCAGTGAGCACGAGGCTGTAGGGCTCACGCAGCGCCGTGTTCATATCGCCGCTGCTCAGACGATAATCAAACATCTCAAAAAAGCTTTGATCGGTGAAGAGCACGCCCTCTTCCAGGAACTGATTCTCACCGTATCGTACGATGCAATCATTCATATCGAGCCGGACGGCGTTCTCCACTTCCGGATAATCCTGCTTCAACGCCTCGGCCATCGGCGGCGCGGTGACAGCCTGGTCGAACGTCTCGGCGTCGGTTTTCACGTTGCCGGCAATGCGATAAATGCGTTCGTGCTTTGTGTGAAAACGATCGTAGCTCAGTTCGTGCATCACCCACGCCGCAATCAGGCCAAAGCACGTCAAGCCGATGGCCAGACCCAACACGTTCAGCGCCGTGTAGGTTTTTCCGCGCAACAACGTGCGCAGGGCGATTTTGAGATAGTTCTTGAACATGGCTTCTCCATTTCGGGTTTGGGATTGCGGACTTCGGAAGCCTGACTCGTTATTGTTCCGCAATCCGAAATCCCCAATCCGCAATCATTCGTACCTTAGTGCCTCCACCGGATTCGCCAGCGCCGCTTTGATCGCCTGCCAGCTCACCGTCAAACACGCCAACCCCAACGCTGCCAATCCCGCCAGCAAAAAAGCGCCGAAACTGATTTCCGTGCGATACGCGAAATTTTGCAGCCATTGGTTCATCGCAAAATAAGCCACCGGCACAGCGACGAGGAAAGCGATGCCGACTAGCTTGGCAAAATCCCGTGAGAGCAAGAGCACGATTTGCGAAACCGAAGCGCCGAGCACTTTGCGCACGCCGATTTCTTTGGTGCGCTGCTCCGCCGCAAAAGCCGCCAGCCCGAGCAGGCCAAGACACGCAATGAGAATCGCCAGCGTGGACGAATAACGAAAAATCTGGGCCAGCCGTTCTTCATTAAGATAGAGCCGTCCGAAATCTTCATCCAAAAAAGAATACTGAAAGGGATACTGAGGCTCGAAAGCTTGCCACTTCTCTTTGATGAAAGCCAGCGTTGCAGCAATATCATGCGGCGCAATCCGCAAGACAAAGCGGCCAACGTATAGCGGCTTGGGAAAGATTTGAAGCACCATCGGCTTGATCGGTTCGTGCAGGGATTGGTTGTGAAAATCTTTGATGACGCCGATCACCGCACCTTTTTTCGTGCCCGAATCCCAATCGACGGTTTTGCCGAGCGCATCATCCCAGCCGAATTGTTTGGCCGCAGTTTCATTGATCAAAAACGCGCCGGTGGCATCAGCAGGGAAACTCGCGGAGAAACTTCTTCCGGCCGCCAGCTCGATGCCGAGGGTTGGAATGAAATCATGATCGATGAAATAAGTCGGCAGCGTCAAGCCGTCTGCAATGCCCTCGACGTTATAATAATAATTGCCTTCGCCGGCGCCAGGCACTTGCGAGGCGGCGGCGACGCTGAGAATATTGGGATTCTGCCGCAGCTCGTGCTTGATGGCTTCATAACGCGAATTCACCGAACGATCTTGAATCGGCAGCACGACGACTTGTTCGGTATCGAAGCCGAGTTTCTTGTTGCGAAAAAATTCAAGCTGGCTGCCCACGATCATCGTGCTGACGATGAAGACGATGGAGATGGCGAACTGCGCCACCACCAAAACTTGCCGAATCCGCGCGCCGGCGGGGCGGGATTTTGTTTGCCCTTTCAACACGGCAATTGGCTTGAATGAAGAAAGCGCGAACGCGGGATAGCTTCCCGCAATGATTCCGACCAGCAAGCCGAGAGCAAACAAAGCCCCAATCGTCGATAAATTCGCCGCAAAATCAATATCCAAATTTTTGCCGACGAGTTGATTGAACGCCGGCAAAAGCAATTCAACCAGGGGCAAGGCCAGCGCGAGCGCGCCGAGAGCAAGCAGAATCGCTTCACTCAAAAATTGCCGGATAATCTGCAAGCGATGCGCGCCCACCACTTTGCGCACGCCGACTTCCCGGCCGCGTTGCAGCGAACGCGCCGTTGCCAGATTCATGAAATTGATGCACGCGATGATCAGAATGAAAGCCGCGACGATGATAAGAATGGAAAGCGTGGCCATGCTGCCGCGCTCGCCCAACTCGCCGTTGATTTCGGAACGCAGATGGAGGTCAGTGATGGAATTGAGAAACAGACGTTGCGTCGCCCCCTCACTTTGATCGTGATATTTTGCCGCCAATGCCGGGAGCTTCGTTTCAAGCTGAACGGCATTGTGTTCGTCGCGCAAGAGAATGTAAGTCGAGGTGACGATGGAGCCCCACGACGTCACGTTGGGGTCGTTTTGCGCGCGCAGGGTTTCGTAGGACGCAAGAAAATCAAATGCGAGATGCGAATTTTCAGGAATGCTTTTGAGCACGCCGGTGATGAGAAAATCGCCGGTATTGATAATCGAAAGGGTCTCGCCAAGCGGATTAGCGTCGCCAAAATACTTTTCGGCCATCTCCTGCGAGAGTACCACTGAATAAGGCTGCGTGAGCGCGCTTTGAAGATCGCCCGTGACCAGCGGAAACGTGAAAACCTCGAAGACGGAAGAATCGGCATAAAAGAAGCGCGGCTCCACAAACTTTTTCTCGCCGGCTTGCACCAGCGGCTGGTACATACGGTAAAACCGCACCGCGCTCTGCACTTCAGGGAATTCCTGCACCAACGCCGGCGCCAGCGGATGCGAGGTGCGTGCGCTGGTCCAAATCTCGCTGCCGAATTGGCCTTCGTTGCCGACGCGATAAATGCGGCCGGCGTTTTTGTGAAAGCGATCGTAGCTCAACTCCTCGCGCACGTAAAGCATGATGAGCACGCAGCACGCAATGCCAATCGCCAAACCCGCGAGATTGATGAACGAATAGGCTTTGTGCTTGAGCAGATTTCTGACCGCGATTTTGAGATAGTTCTTGAGCATAGAAACTCCATTAAACTCAAGGCGCAATTTGGAGAGCATCAGGCTTTCGTTTTGTGTTTCAACAATTATGCCTTGCTGTTTTTCAAGAATTTATCTCAGCTCTAAAAGAGAAATTTTTAATAAAGCTGTCCGCTGGCATGACAGTTTGTGTTCGCTGGCGAACAGCTTGAAATAGATTTTATAGGTTGCTTTTCTCGCTTTAAAACTATACTCTTTGCCGTCATTGGGGCTTTAGGTGTCCTCCTAATTTATTCGTTTAGGCTGGAAATTGTGGTGCGACATTCATGTCGCGCGCGGTTTTCGCTCGCCATAAATGTCGAGCCGCTCAAAAACTAATCCTAAACGAGTATAACTTCGACAAGTTTGGTGCTTGCCACGGGAGGATAGCATGATGTTTGCTTTCCAGCCGCGCAGTCTTTCAACCTGGGTTGCGCTGTATTTAAGTTCCCCACTTTCGCTTTTTGCGCAAGACTTCCATTTCGAGCAGCTTTCTACCGAGCACGGCCTGCCGAACAGCATTGGCGTGTTGCAAGTGATTTTTTTGCTCATAAAATGAGGTTGACAACATGAAACGATGCTACTCTTTGCTCCTTGCGGCGTTTGCCTTGACCACGGCTTCCTCGCTTTGCGCCCAGTTCGCAGCTTTAGAATTTGAGAATTTCACCCTTGAACACGGCTTGCCGAACAATAGGATTAGATGCATCTTTCAAGACAGCCGGGGCTTTGTGTGGATTGGCACGGAAAACGGTTTGGCGCGTTACGATGGTCACGGCTTTAAAGTTTATGCAAGTGTTCAGGACGACACCACCTCGCTTTCAGCCGATCGCGTTCTGACCATCTTCGAAGATCGATCACAAACATTGTGGTTTGGCACCGCCAACGGCCTGAATCGCTTCGACCGCTCCTCGGAAAAATTTAACCGTTACTTTCCCAGTTCGGAAGATTCGCTCAACCGCCGGGCAGCCGATGTCAGAGCGATTTACGAAGATCGCGACGGCACGTTGTGGGTCTCGTTTGTGGCGGGAGCGAATCATCTCGGCGGATTCTACAAGTTTGTGCCCAAAACGCAGACGTTCATACGTTACCATAATAATCCCGACAATCCAAAGAGCCTCAGCCAAAATCTTCTTACTTTCCTTGTGGAAGACGATGCCGGAACGTTCTGGCTCGGCACTCAGGGGCGGGGCTTGGATCGCTTCGATCCCAAAACCGGCGAGGTGATAAAAAACTATCGCCACGATCCTAACGATCCCAACAGCGTCAGCCAGAATAATTCCTTGTATGTTTGGTACGGCCTGAGAGATCGCCGTGGTCGGCTTTGGTTCACCTGTTACGGCGGCGGACTCAACAGATATGATCCCAGCCTCGACGGGTTTGTACACTATCGCCATGATCCCTCAAACCCTCGCAGTCTTTATAGCGATGCAGTGCTGCCGATCATGCAAGATTCGCAGGGCATGATTTGGGTGGGAAACGGGGTGTTGAGCCGCATGAATCCCGACACCGAAGTGTTCGAGCATTTTCGTTTTTCACCGCGCCAAGGCGAAGCCGTGAGCAACTTCATGCCCTACGCGTTGCATGAAGATCGCGCGCACAACCTTTGGGTGGGGACGCGCGGCAACGGCATTTATAAAGTCAATCTCAAGCCGCAAAAATTCACGCACTACCAGCGCAATTCTGAAGACTCGAATAGCCTGATTGACAACGACATTCGTATTCTCTACGAAGATGTGAAGGGCGTCATGTGGATCGGCACACGCGAGAGCGGTTTGAGCCGTTTTGATCCCGTT
>SZPB01000044.1 GCA_030263535.1 Cytophagia bacterium CHB2 | reverse complement strand
AAGGTGAGATACTCATACTTGAGTTTCTCTGTGTCTGCCGATTCCCGCCCTCGCGCATGCAACATACTTGCCGGTTATCCTGTCTTTGAAAGCGATGATTCCCGCGCTGTGATCAGCGACACCTCGCATCACTTTCAAGGAAGATGACATGCCGGTTTCTCGCAATTTCCCCATCAAGTCCGCCGCCATTTTTCTCCTCTCGTCATTTTCGCCGCTTGCCGCGGGCACTGCTCCGTACGTCGTCGCCATTCAACCTGCCGCGCAAGCGATGGTATCTCCCGACAATCTGGAAATCGTGGTGCAATTCGATGTTGCGGTGGATCCCGCCAGCATCGATGCGCGTTCGTTGTCTGTTTTTGGCCGCTGGACGGGTGTTTGCCCCGGCCAGTATATTTTCGAAGAAGAAAACCGGCAAATTCGCTTCAAGCCGGCCAAGACATTCTCGGCAGGCGAGTGGATTACGGTATCACTTTCGAAGGGGATCAAAAGTGCAACCGGTGAAACCATGACAAAAGGTTATGCCTGGAATTTTTGGACGAGGACAAGGCCGGGTTCACTCGAGCTGCAGGAGATTCGTCGCATCAATGTCCGGCGTCAGGGCGAGGGCCGCATCCGCACTTACGGCGCTTATGCCGGCGACTTGAACGGCGACGGCTTTCATGACATCACGCTGCCGAACGAGGAAAGCGATGATATTCGCGTTTTTCTGAACGATGGCGCCGGCGATTACGTTTCTTTTACTGACTTTGATCTGCCGGCCAATTCGACGCCCAGCACCAATGAAGGCGCGGATTTCAACGGCGACGGTTTGCTGGATTTTGCCGTGGGCAACATCAGCGGCGGCACGGTTAGCGTGTTTCTCGGCGACGGCCAGGGCGGCTTGACGTCGCTGCAATCCTATCCCGTTGGCGCCGGAACGCGCGGGCTTGGTGTGATAGATTTGAACGGCGACGGCGCGCCCGATCTTGTGACCGCCTGTCGCGTTGCCAACACGATTGCCCTTTCAATCAACAAAGGCAATGGTACGTTCTTGGCGAGCGTGCCCGTTGAAACCGGCGTGAGCGGAGAAACTTCATGCGCGGTGGCAGATGCCAATGCCGACGGACTCATGGATGTTTTTATCGGCGGCTTCAATTCACGAGAAATTGCGCTTTTGCTGGGCGATGGTGACGGTCATCTGAATTTTTCAACCAAGGTGAATTGTCAGGGGGTGGCGTGGATGATTGCGGCCGGAGATGTCGATAACGATGGCAACGTCGACGTGGTTTCCGCCAACGCCACACAAAACCAGGTTGCCGTGCTGCGCGGCGACGGCGCCGGACAACTGAGCCTTGTGCAAACGTTCAATACCGGATCATTTCCGCTTTCCATCGATCTTGGTGATCTTGACGGCGACGGGGATCTGGATTTGGCGACCGGCAATTTTTCCTCCGCCGATTTTATGATTTTCGAAAACAACGGCAACGGCGTGTTTGGAAATCCGCGCCGCTTGCGCGCGCAAAGCGCCGGCTCTTGCGCCGTGTTGCACGATCGCGATCGCGACGGTGACCTTGATGTGACCGGGATTGACGAGCAGGATGATTTAATTTTTTTGTTTGACAATCCGGGCGCCGGAACAGTTGTGCATCATGCTGCAACAAATTCACTGGCTCCTGCCGGATTCGAGCTTAAGCAAAGTTATCCCAACCCCATTTCCGCTTCCCGTGTTACGCGAACAGCGCTTCAGAGCCGCGTTACCATTCCCTTTTATCTAAAACAAGCCTCAGAGGTAACGCTTGACATTATTAATTTAAAAGGTGAAACAATCATGGTGTTGGTCAAGGAAAAACTAGCGGCCGGCGAACATCAAGCGGTGTTAAATATCGCGCATTTGCCTGCTGGAATGTATTTTTATCGGCTGTCGGTGGGAAAGCTTCGTATGGTTAAGAAAATGTTGAACTTGAAAGCATGGTAGAAGGGCAAAAATACTTGAAAAACACCTTGACTTTGCAAGGTGATTGCATTATATTGATGCCGCTTTAGAAAACGAAAATAATGGCGCGCAGTACGGTTGGTTTCGATACAAACTACGAGATCCCCCCCCAGTCTCGTAAGTTTGAACCGGGTTGTCGAAGCATAAATCGGAAGCGCGCCTTTTTATTTTGTGCCTTCTCCATTACCTTCCGTTTTTGTTGCTATCTTCCCATTCCAATGTCATTCATCACGCGGCGTGTTACTTTCTTCGCAAGATCAGCATGCGAATTTCTGTCATATCTTCCATCGCGAAGCGAATGCCTTCGCGGCCCAGCCCGCTTTCTTTGACCCCGCCGTATGGCATATGATCGACTCGCCACGAGGGCACCTCTCCGATCAACACACCGCCGACCTCGAGTTTGTCCCACGCACGATGCGCCTTGTAAATATCGCGCGTAAAAATGCCGGCTTGTAAACCATAAACACTGTCGTTGACTTCATTCAATGCTTGCTCGAAATCAGTAAATGAGGAAAGCACGGCCACCGGACCAAACGCTTCTTGCGCACAAATTTTTTCGCCGGAGGGCACGTGTTCGAGCAGCGTTGCTTCCAGCATTGCGCCCTGCCGTTTGCCGCCGCAAAGTAATTTTGCGCCGTGCGCAACGGCGCTCTTGATCCAATTTTCGAGACGCTCGGCTTCCTTCGCGGAAATCATTGGGCCAATGAATGTCGACTCGTCTTTGGGATCACCCATAACCAGCGCCTTCGTGGCGGTTACGAGTTTATCGCGGAAAGACTGATAGACGTTTTCGTGAATGATGATGCGCTGCACGCCGATGCAGCTTTGGCCGGATTGATAGAATGCGCCGAAAATGACGCGGCTGACCGCGTCGTCGAGATCAGCGTCTTCGTCAATCACGACAGCGGCGTTGCCGCCTAGCTCAAGCACGACTTTCTTTTTGCCGGCGCGTTTTTTTAAATCCCAGCCCACTTCCGGTGAACCGGTGAAACTCAGCAGCTTTAATCGTTCATCTTCGGTGAACAAGCGCGCGCCCTCACGCGGGCATGGCAAAATCGAAAAAGCGCCCGCTGGCAAATCCGTCTCAGCCAGCACTTCACCGATGATTAAAGCGCCAATGGGTGTAAGGCTCGCAGGTTTGAGCACGAACGGGCAACCGACGGCGAGCGCCGGCGCAACTTTGTGCGCCGCCAAATTCAATGGAAAATTAAATGGCGAAATGAATGAACACGGTCCGAGCGGCACGCGTTTCCACATACCCGAATAATTCCGGGCGCGCGCGGAAATATCGAGCGGCAAAACCTCTCCGGTCATGCGCACGGATTCTTCCGCGGCAATACGAAAGGTATCGATCAAACGGCCGACTTCACCGCGGCTGTCTTTGATCGGTTTGCCGGCCTCGATGCAAAGACTCAGCGCTAGTTCTTCGGCACGTTCAGTGAAGCGCTTGACGCAATGGTTGAGCACTTCCTGGCGTTTATAGCTCGGCAGGGCGGCCATCGGCTCAGCCGCTCTCACGGCTGCTGCGATTGCCTGGTCAATAGCGTGTTCATCGGCTAATGCCACGCGCGTAGCGACTTCGCCGGTGTATTTGTCGGTAACCTCGAGATCCGTGTTGGGCTGCTGCGGCTGGTTGGCGAGATAATAGGGATAATTTTTTTTCAGCATATCGGCCTCGAAAAGTGAAGATCTAAAAACGATGCGTTCCGATGATAAAGATGACAAGGCTGAATGTCAATCGAATCGTTGCCTGTTGCGCTTCGATGAAGCGATGATTTCAGGCTCGGTTGCAAAGCGGCAGGCCGTTAAACCAAGCCAATTGGAAAGTCGTTGCCGAAAGCGGGCGACGAGAGCATAGCCGATGATTTCAAACAACAACAACACAGGGAAGGCATAGAGCAAAACGATCAAAAGCGACCAGGGGAGGCGGCGCATGAGAAAATAATTCAAAGCAAACGCGCCGCGATGCACTTTCCCACGCCGCGAAATAACGTGAAGCTGTTTGGCGCATTGCGCATGCGTGACGCCGAAATCCTCTAGTTCGGATTCCGGATAGCTTTGATAGGGATGAATCTGCCATTTTTCGTTTTGTGCCATGCGCCGCGCGTGCTGGGCGCATAGATTGCAAATTCCGCAATCCCCGTCGAATAACATGTAATCATGCTGGCCCGTAACAATCTTCATGAAAATTTTGATCACGTATTCGTTACGATGCGAATTTCGATATTCGAGTTCGAGGTTTTTTCGCCTGCAGCATTGATCAATGCAGATGCCGCGGCCAAACCGTGGCAAAGCAATTCACGATTTTGATCGTTACGTCTTGTTCGGTTACAGTTTTTGTACGATGACAGAGTAAATCGCCAAGCCCAGCCGGCGAAATTTTTCCTCATACAACGTTGGAACACGGTCCGCCAGTTCGCTGCTCACGCCCTCCGGAATCTGGCTTTGCAAGCCCGGTTGCGTCAGCAAGAGCCGCAACATGTCCTGGGCATAATTCCTCAAATCCGTGGCAACCACAATTCGTCCGCCAACAACTAAACGATCGTGCAATAATTTGATCAATTCCGGCTGCAGCATGCGGCGCCGCGCGTGGCGGCGTTTGGGCCAGGGATCGGGAAAGTTGATATAAATCGCATCGAGTTGGTTTGCGCAAAAGCCTGTTGAAAAGGCTGCAAGGGCGTTCATCTGCAACAAGCGAACATTCGGCAATTGCCGTGTTTGAATTTTTTGATTCGCTCGCTGAATGCCCTTGGCATAAACATCAATGCCAATAAAATTCGCGCCGGGTTCGTTTTGTGCCATGGCCGCGAGAAAATGTCCATTGCCGCAGCCGAGATCGACTTTGAGGGGATTCTGATTGCCAAAAACTTCCTGCCAATTTTTCTCACCATTCAGATCTTGATGGTCGATGATCCACGACATATTCATGAGAGTTGCCGCCGCGCGACGAGATTAGGGCGTGAATATTTTTGTTTGCGGATCCCACGTCAGACCATGTTGATGCGTCTCCCACCATTGGCGAAACGGCGCAATGGCCTGATCATTCAATACTGCAGGCGTTTCGGCGGGAAAGACATAATCTATTTTTGCATGCGCAATAAGATGTTCGTGGGCGTCTTTGCGCACGTCGCTGGCTTCGCCGTGATCCATAATATCGATCAATATCTCCAGCCCGCGGGCTTCGCCGAATTCGAGCGCGGCTTCCGCTAATTCAACCCGAATATACTCATCTTCTTCTTTTGCTGCGGCTGCGAGCAGTTGCGGTGTGACGCCGGCATTGCCCAGGATTTTTATGGCGCGCACGGCGTCTTCGCGCACCAAATCTTCCGGATCAGAAAGCCGTGCGAGAACTTCAGGCAAAGCTGCCGAAATTTTATGGTTGATCACGACGCGTAACGCCTGGCTGCGAATTTCGGATTCCGGATCAGATAACAGCGGCAAAATTTTCGCGAGAGTTTCGGAGGTAGCCGTGGAATCATCTGTCAACAAGCGTAGGCCGATGAGCCGCTCATTTTTAAGGGAGCTGGACAACAACCTGAACGGATCGGAATCGTTTTTTTTCTCGAACAAGGAGGTCAGGCCGAAGAATGCCACGAATGCCAGGCTTCCTGCCAAGACGCGCATGATTGCCACAGCTTTTTGGGAGGCATGCAGAAGATACCACAAGACGCCGCTCGCAATTAAGAATATCGCGAAGCAAACGACGATGGTGGGGCCGGAGGGCAGGTCCGAGGTGTACGAGATGATTACACCGAGCAAGCTTACGATCGCGCCCACCGCCCAGCCGATGGCCAGACGCGTGCTGATGCGATCGGCAAACAGCACGGCAATCACCGCGGGAATCACCAAGAAGCAGAAGACGAGCAGCACGCCGGCAATCGCCACGGAGCTGGTGACGACGAAACCAAATGTGAAGTAAAACAAAAAATCCCATCCGCGCACGGAAATGCCCTCGGCTTCGGCGCGCAGCGGGTCTTGTGAAATGAGTAAAAAATTCTGACGAAATTTATAATGAAAAATGCCGATGGCCGCATACAGCGCTGCCGTTGCGGCGATGTTCGATCCGCGCACCCAGAGAATGCTCCCGGCCAACAAGGTTTCAACTTGTTCGGCGCCGTGCGCCAGCCTGGCCGTCATCAAAATCGTTGTTGCAAGCGCGACGGCATACGTGATGCCGATGATGGCTTCTTGCGGCACACGCTCGTGGCGCATGCGGGTAAGCGAGAAGATGAATGCGCCGATGGATGCAAACAGCAGTGAAAAAAACTTGATGCTCCATTGGTCGGCATCGAGATCGTAGCCCAGCAAAACGCCATACACCGCGCCCAGCGCGGCGATTTGCGCCAGCGCGAGATCGACAAAAATGACTTTGCGTGCGAGCACGTGGATGCCGAGATAAACATGAATACCGGCCAGCAGCAAACACGCCAGCATCGGGTAGGTCATCGTGCGAAAAAAATCCGCAATCATGGCAGCAGGCTCACAATCAGATAATCGATGAGATCGAAGTAGGTTGGTGTACTCGCGTTTGAGCCGACATCAATGGGTACCACCACCACGCGGGCGCCGGTTTGCTCGGCGATATAATCCGCGGCAGTTCGTTTGTAAAACTGTTCAACCAAAATTGTTTTGATGTTTTGCGCTTTCATGGTTTCGATCACGCGATCGCGATGGCGCGCCGAAGGCTCAATGCCCGGCTTTTCTTCAAGTTCGAGCGGGATGATGAAACCGAACCGGTGCGCGAAATAAACCCAGGTTTTGTGATAGGAGATGATTTTCAGGCCGGCCAGGGGCTCCGCTTTTTTCAGCCAACCGCCCAGCTTGTCGTCGAGGTTGCGGGTTTTTAAATACTCGAGCAATTTGCCCTGCCGCGCCAGGCGGGTGAGTTTGCTGCCGCCAATCTCACGCACCAAATCGGCGCCAAAAAGCGCGTCGTCAATTTTATGATGGAATGCCGCCAGGCGTTGCTCGTAATAAGCCGCGTTGGCTTGATCAATGGCCTTGAAACCGTTGGCAATGTTCTCCGTGATTTGCTTGGCGTTGATGGGGTCCAGCCAAATGTGCGGATTGCCGTAGGGATGCACATCGCCCCATTCGCGCGACAGCGACTGCGGCAATTCGAGCGTCGGTACGTTTGTCGATGCAATAATCAAACCCGGCTGGCCTTTTTGGATTTTGAGATTGCCGGAACCGTTGATCAAGTTCTCCGTCCACAATTCAAGTTGCAGGCCGATTTCGATAAATGCGTCTGCCTCGCGGCCGCGTTTCATCAACGTCGGTCGCGGTTGCACAAAATGCGGATCTTCATGCGGATCAGCCAACGCCTCGACTTGCACCTTGTCTCCGCCAATCTCTTCCGCAAGATTTTTTAATACCGGCAGGGTTGTGACGACTTTCAGTTTGCCGTTGGGGGCAGCATTAACTTTTTCAATGTTTATCGGACTGATGAAGAAGACTATCAAAATCATCAAGCAATGCTTATTCAGGTATCTCATGCGAGCCTCCGCAAGACGGTGAGGATCATCGTTGCCGTCAACGATTTACCCAATAAGGTTCGGTCGGATGCGAGCCAAACACAAAATTGATTTCAAGAAATGCTGAGTTCAAACCATCGTACGCAACCTCGCTCTCAACATGCTCAAAGCCGAGGCGCAGCCGCAGAAACTCGGTGGTATAATAACTCAGGAATGCCGCATAGGCTTGCGTCTGCAGCTTCGCGCCGGTTAACGCCTCCGTCATTTCAGCGCGCACGCCCAAATAAGTACGGCGGTTGAATTGATATTGCGACCAGGCATAAAAGCCCAACGGCCGGCGTTGCGGCTGCGAATCATCGGGCACGTTGATTGAGGTCCAATAAAGCTCTCCGCCAATCAGAAACGAATGCCATTCACCGTGGGTTTTGGGTCGCCATTTGTAGGTGAGATCGACTCCGTAAAGTTTGCTGCGCAAGCCGTCTTCGCCCTCGGCTTTACCCCAATATCCGCTTGCGCCCAGTTCGAGATCATGGCCGGAGGCGAGATCCCAGAACCATTTCACATGCGCGAGTCCGGCGAGATGATCGGCCGCGTTTTCAGCGGCAATCGGAATATTGCCGCCATTGAGCACATCAATTGTGGCTTCGAGCGTGTTGGAAGCGCCCGGCGAAGGCAGAAAGAATTGCGCCGACAGCCCATTTTGCAGGAAACCCTCTTCACCAAGAAATGTTTGCAAGGCGCGAGGATAAGAAGTGTGCGGCAAGTCGTGCAAGTGAATCTTGTTGAATCGTCCGAACTCCGGGCGATAGCGGCCGGCCTTCAATTTTAAACCAAGAGGGGCGGTATTGAGCAAGGGTAATTTTTTGAGCACAAGATAACCCTCCTCAATGCCGGTGACGAATTCATTGGGTATTTCGGACTCGACCGCAACAATCAAAAAGCCGTCCGCCCAGGGGTCGATAGCAGCACGCAAATCGATTTCCACCTCGCGCAGATTGAAGCGATCATCAATCCTTGCGCCTTCTGCCAGTGCAATTTGTTGATTGTCGAAGCGGCCGATAAAATTTCCGAAGGCTGTGACACGGGGATTAAAAACATTTGCCGATTGCGGCTGCACCGTCGCGGTTTTTTGTGCAGCTTCGGCGAGCCGTTGTTCTAATTCTTCGATTTGCGCGCGCAAATCATCAAGTTCGTCAGCATGCGCCTGCTGCAATTCTTGCAGTTGGCGCTGCAAATCTTCAAGCGTCAGCGGCGAGGAAGAGGGCTGGGTTTGGGCATGCAGGAACGGTGTTGCCACTAATAAAGCGACGGCAATCGCCAATCTCCCGATCAATCGTGTCATTGGGCTTGCTCCCTTCGCGTGAATTCATGGTCTATCAGATGCCAACTTGTTTTTTGCATTCATCGGCCGGCAATTTGCGAAAGTTTTGAACACATTGCAAGCCACAACTCTGATGGCGTAAAAACTTTCCGGCCAGTGACGCAAGCCTGCCGCGTGTGATGGAGAAGAGCCTCGAATACTGTCGTAAACGTTGAGTTCGATTGGCCTTCATTTGCCGTGCCTCTCGCGGTCGCGACAGCGCAGGCGGAGTGTTGGAGGAGGAATGCGGATCGGGGGAACGTTACAGAATCACGATTCCCCCCCAAGCACTTCGATGGTGGGTATTTCAGGTTTTTCCAAGAAACAGCACAGAGGGCAAGCCCTTTAAGTTCCGAGCATTTCACCGAAGACAAGCGTTTGTTGCAGAGAATCTCAAAACCGGCATACGAATCGTTTGAGTTTTCTCGAGGGAATAAGCAGCGGTATTGTTATGCTCTACATCGGCCCGTCAAGTCGTCTTCAAAATAACGAGTGTCATATCATCGTGCTGAGGATGATCTCCTACAAATTCCCTCACCTCGTTGAAAATATAACGAACCAATTCCTGCGCAGAGCTGTTCTTGTATCGTTGCAGCAATTCCAGGAATCTTTGTTCGCCGAATTCTTCTTGCCGGCTGTTCATGGCTTCGGTGAATCCGTCGGTATAAAGCACGAGTGTATCGCCCGGCGTCATTTGCAATTCGCCTTCCACCAGCGTGCGCGTGAACACGTCGCCGGAATCGAGTCCCAGTCCGATACCGGCAGTCTGCAAAAGCCGCGCGTGGCTCTCACCGCTGCGAAAAACAATGCCGGGATTGTGTCCGGCGCGGGCGAAACGCAAGGCGCGCTGCCGGCTGTCCAATACCGCATAGAACATACTGACGTACCAATTGCGCTCGATGGTGCGATACATCAAGTTGTTGACCTTGCTCAATACTTGTTTCGGAGAGCTTTCCTCGCCGGCGTGTGATTGCAGAATGCCTTTTGTCAACGTCATATAGATCGCGGCAGGTATGCCTTTGCCGGAAACATCCCCGACGGCAATGCCGAGATTGCCGTCGTGCAACTCGACGAAATCAAAATAATCTCCGCCCACTTCAAGCGCCGGTACGCATACGCCGGCAATGTCGAATCCCGCGACTTTGGGCTGATTTTTCGGCAGCAATCCCAGTTGCACACGATGCGCGATCTCCAGCTCTTTTTGCAGGCGCACGCGTTCTTTGATGCGGCGAATGTGGGCCGGCTCATCTTCCGGTGTGTATTCGAATTCTTTGCCGCGGACGGCGCCCATCACGCCCACGACGAGGATACCCGCCAGCAAACCAATGCAGGCGAATGCGTTTGCTTCAAAAAATGGCGCCGTGCTGTCGAGCAACGGGCCAATGGCATTCAACGCCGCCAACACCGCGGCCGAAGTCATGGAGGCCAGCAAACCATATCGCCAAAAAATGAAACCCTGCAGCAAACCCGTTGCGATTGTCGGAATCAACAAAAAGTAAGCCGGCCGTAAACTGTAGGTATCTGTAAAAAAGATCTGAAAAAATCCCTCCAACACCGCCGCAACAAGGATCGCCCCGCCCGTTGATTTGAGCGCCCGGCGCAGCCACGAAATGAGCAGGAGTCAAAACACAATTTCGCCAAAGAGCGCCGCCAGCAGCATGTTGACCATCACGCCGAAGGCCGGGAGCGAGTGATCGAAAAGCGCGCCGCTGCCCGTGCTCAAGCGCGGCAACACGCCGAGATGTTTAACCAGCAAGAAAATGATGCCCTGCACCAAACCGAAAACGACCAACCCGAACGTGAAACCGATCGGCAATTCCCGTCCGGCGTTTTTACTCGTCCATTTGTGATTGAAAACGCTGTCGATGCCGGAGAGCAGGCGCGGTGTTTCCGTGCGCAACGTTTGTTCGCCGACCGTCCAGCCGGCCAGCACCATCAACGCGATGAGATTATAACCAAAGGCGGTCGAGACGCCCAGATGAATAAACTTGCTGAAGAGCTGGCTGACCGCGCCGAAACCGACGCCCACCCCCATGCGATCCCAGCCATTGATGGCGTAGAGGAGCAAGGCAACGAAAACGAGGCCCGCAAGCCATAATCCCGTGCGGACGCCGATCTCACCTTCGTGATATTTGCGCAAGAATGCAACGAGCGAACCGAAAAGCAAGACGAGGTAAACGATGACGGAAATGGTGTTGAGCAAAATGTTGGTCGAACTCACCACGCCGGAGGTTGTCAAAAAATTCTGTGGATCGCGCACGTAACGCACAACCCCCGACAATTCCGCGCCGCTGAGGGAGACTTCGATCACTTCTGTTGCTTCTTTTAGAGTGGCGGCGTCCCGGCGCGCGAACGTTAGCTTGTGATCCGTGCGTCGAGGTTTTTCAAAACGATCAGACCGTTCTAATTTGAAATCGCTTGCTCGAATTTCGGGCCAGTTGTTCACGGCCGCTTGTGCGCGCTGCAAAGCTGCCTCGTTGCTAAGCGAATCGCCGGCGGCGGAATCCGGTAAAAAATGGTAGAAACTGATCAGTTTTCCTGCGGGAGAAATGCGCACTTGATAAGTTTCCCGTTGCTGATCTTTGGGCACGTTGCGGTAGTAATCGAATTGCCAGAAGGACAGCGGCAAACTGCCGGTGCGTCCCAGCGCCATGATTGGCTGCACGCCGAATTCGCCCATCAAATATTCGATACCGGAAGCGTCGTATACAAAAATGCCGTCGCAAAAAAAACTGCTGGCGTCGAAACGGTTGCGCTGTAAACATTCGTCGGCAAGAGCAGCCGCCTGGCTGCGCGTAATTTCCAGCCGGCTCGCAAAATAGGGGTTGATCTTTGGCATGAAGTAAACGCCCAGCGCCAGGCCGGCGAGGGCAAGCATGGTAAGTAACAGGAGACGTGAGGTTGTCATGCGTTTCATGAATACTCCGGATGAGCCTTGAGGGGTGGACTAAAATCGCGTTGATAAAAATACATCCGTTTTTACAGGAAAACAAATCAAATGTTGCCGAGTTCCTGCCGTCAAAGTGCGCAGGCATATTGTATGGCCATTTTCAAAAGCAGAGCCGTACCGGAAGCGGCGTTTATCAGCGAGCGTTCTAATCGTGTGAAAACCGGAGAAGGCCGTCTCCTGCGAGGCGCATGCACACCCCCGAGCCAGTTTGGCGAAAGTCAAGCAGCCGTTTCACCGGGGGTGTTTATGGCTTCATCAGGCGTTTGCTCGCGAAAAAAAATTGTGGAAGCAGCCGGAAATGCTTGACATTGTATGATGAAATGTGTATCTGCAAAAAAAATGAATAGTGTTGCGGCGTTATTTTATATGATTAATCATTCACGACATGTTGAGCCTATTCTTACACAGCCTTTGGGCCGCGTGCATGCCTTGTGGTATGTTGCTGTTCAGCAAAGCCGGTGTGGTTGTCGCGCTTTTGCTGTGGCAGCACGTGGGGTATTGCAACAGACTTTTGCGATTCTGTCGCGGAGCGCGCACCGTTCCTTTTTTGATTTTCGAACTGCGTTTCCGGCTCAACCTGCGCTATTGGGTTCAACGGCTCTCCCAACTTCTGCGGCACGATGAGGTTCGCCGCGTTTGCCCCGCCATTCTAAGCTCCACGTTTTTGCTGCTCCGCTACGGACGCAATATCTTCGATTTCTTTAAAACCTTTTCCTTGAGCGATATTTCGCCTCCGCAAATCGCCTAAAAGTCATTCCCTGATTTATATCAACAATTAATACCGCTTCGCCTGTTTATCTCCTGGCAACTTATGATAACGGGCGCGGCTTTGCTTTGCCCTTTGAATTTTCAACGCTGGCCGCGTAAATGTAAACGACAGAAATGCCGGCGCCGAATGATTCTTGCAAAACCCTCCGAGCAAAAAATGTTTGAGGCAGATGAAGGTTAAGCAGGAATCGCTCGAACGGCAAGTTGATTGTCAAATGTATCGCTTGCGTGTTAGAGGTGGAAAATGATCCCATCAAAAAAACAATGCTATTCCCGGAGGTGAATCATGATTAAAACACAGAAACATTTTTCAAAAATTGCCGGACGTTATGGCAATCTGAGAACGACGGATGCGGCGCCAATCACGTCGATTGCGGGCCGTTTGCAGACGTTTTCAAAAGTCTGCGCCGCGGACGTCGGCTGCGGCCAAGGGCGGTATGATTTAAAGCTCTTCGAACATCTTGGCGAGTCGCTTTATCTCTACGGCGTGGATGGCAATCGCAACATGCTGCAACAAGCCGTCTCGTATTTGCGGCGGCACGGCATCCACGCTTTTCAGACGGTGGAGGCTTACGCTCGGCATCTTCCGTTTGAACCGGCTTCCTTGGATTGCATCTTAACGTTCAATGCCGTGCACCACTTCAAAGTTGTGCAGTTTTTGAATGAATCGGCGAGAGTTCTCAAGGACGGCGGCTATTTGTTCATTTACACCCGGTTGCGCACCCAAAACCGGCGCAACATTTGGGGCATGCACTTTCCTTCATTCAATGAGAAAGAGACACGCTTGTTTGAATTGAACGAGCTGGAAGAGTGGCTGTGGCGAACCTCGGGCCTGCAACTCGAAGCGATAGAATTTTATAGATATGAACGCGTCAGCAGTTTGTCGGAGTTGACGGCGCGCGCCCTGGAGCATCATTATTCGACGTTCTCGTTATACGGCAAGAAGGAGTTCGATGCTGCCTTGCAGCAATTCCAGGAAGTGATCGGGCAGAGTTATCGCGACGTGAACAATATAAGTTGGTATGATGAAAATGTATTGCTGATCGCAAGAAAGTCGGCAGTTCCGTCAATAAATTGGGACGTTTTTTAACGCGGGAGAGCCGGGCGGGATGAGCTGAGGCACGTCCCCGGGTCACTGCGATATTCTTGCATGAGGTATAATCGCGAAGCAACACTGTTTTTGTGTCGCTTCGCGGTTTAAAGGGGTATCTGAATGCTCGCCGTTGCCATAATTTTGCGCGTACACGTCTATTGGTTTTATTTTAGTATTTCCCCCTCCGTCGCCGCCACTACCGTGGCGCATGACGCATCGCCGGTGACGTTTACCACCGTGCGGCACATGTCGAGCAGGCGGTCAACCCCGAGAATGAGCGCGATGCCTTCGAGCGGCACGCCCACGGTTTTGAGAACGAGCGCCAGCGTAATCATGCCGACTCCGGGAACGCCAGCTGCGCCCACCGAAGCCAGGGTTGCGGTAAGAACGATCAGCGCTTGTTGCGCTAAGGAAAGTTGCATACCGAATACCTGTGCTATGAATACCGCGGCCACGCCCTGATACAATGCCGTGCCATCCATGTTTATCGTCGCGCCCAAGGGCAATACAAACCCTGCGACGGTTTTCGACACGCCCAAATTTTCTTCAACACACTCCATGGTTACCGGCAGCGTAGCTGAGCTTGAGCTTGAGCTGAAGGCAATGAGTTGCGCCGGACGAATGCCGCGAAAAAATTTCTGAATCGAAAATTTTGTAAACGTCTTGAGCAATGCAGGATAAGTAATGCTGGCATGAAGCAGCAGCCCCAGCATAACCACGATGGAATATTTCGCCAGCGTGACGATGATGCTCAGGCCGAATTCGGCAATCATGGCGGCAATCAGCGCAAACACGCCATAGGGCGCAATTTCCATGATGATCATAACCAGTTTCAACATGGCTTCGTTTATGCCGTCAAAAAAGGCCAGCACCGGCTGCGATTTTTCCCGCGGCAGCAAAGTGAGCACGATGCCGAAGGCCAACGCAAAAAAAATGACTTGCAGCATCTCCGCTTCCACGAACGCGCGCATTGGATTGGTGGGGATGATGTCGAGCAGCACATCAACCACACTGGGCTTTTGCAGGGCTTGTTCGATCTTGGTGCTGGCTTCCGCCTGATAATTGGCGAGCAACTGCTCCTTGGTTTCGGCGGGCAGGCCGCGTCCGGGCTGAATGACATTCGCCAACAGCAAGCCGATAATGATTGCAATAGCCGTGGTGAACAAGTAATAAAAGAATGTTTTGACGCCCATACGCCCAAGCCGGCGAATGTCGGAGAGATTCCCGGTTCCTACCACCAAAGAGGCAAATACGAGCGGGATCACCACCATGCTGATCAGACGAATGAATGCCGTGCCGAAAGGCTTGATGTAAGCGCTAAAAAAGGCGGCCTGTCCGATTTGGTTGGCGAGCAGGCCCACAAGTATACCAAAGATGAAACCCAATAGGATTTTGGTGTAGAGCTGAAGCTTGGGACGTGGCATGTCTTCACCTGTGTCGTTTAGGGATGAGCTGGCAATTGCTGTGTTGCAAAAGTCGAAAAGATTTTGGAAGTTACTTCTGCGGCGGCCCGGCCGGATCTCACGCAGTTGTTGCGATGGGCCATTGGCCGCGGATGTACTGTGGCTGCGGTTGCGCTTGCGTAAATCCCGCGAGAATTGAAGGTTTGATATCCCACCTCCGAATCAGCGGGGCCACATGTGCAGACGGCCGCCACTCCGCTAACTATTCCGTTGAATAAAACAAGGACGTGCTTTCTATGATCATATTTCTGGCAAGCAGTTTGATCGCCATCGTGGTTTCGTTTCTATGTTCGCTGGCGGAGGCTGTGTTGTTGAGCCTGAATCCCATCCGGCTTGAAATGTTGAGGCAACAAGGCCGCCCGTTCGCGTCTTCCTGGCTCGCGATGAAGCAGAATGTCGGCCGGCCCATCGCAGCCATTCTGATTCTCAATACCGTTGCGCATACCGGCGGCGCGACAATTGCGGGTGGCGCTTTCGACGAAATTTATGGCGACGAGTGGTTATGGTTGTTCTCCACCATGTTTACCTTCGTCATCCTGTTCGGCACGGAGATCATTCCCAAAGTGCTGGGTGTAACGTTCAATGAACGGCTGGCGCCAGTGATCGCGCCGGTGTTGCGCTTCAGCATCACAATTTTGCAGCCGATTATTTTTCTCACGGAGTTCGTTTCCAGTTTGCTCAAGGGCAAGGGCGAGGAATCCGGTTTGAGCATCGCCGACCTGCAAACGCTGGCGCGCGTCGCCAAAACCAAGAACCTCATCGAAGCCGAGCAGGAAAACATTATTCTCAATGCCGTCAAGTTTCACGAAACAAAAGTGCAGGCGGTGATGATTCCGCGGGAGTGGATTGTGTGCTTGAGCGCCAACCTGCCGGTGGAAGCCAATTTTGAGATTGCCAAGAATAATTTCCACACCCGTTATCCGATCAGTGAGACTGAATCCGTCGACGATATTATCGGCTACATCAATTTCAAGGAAATGGCAACGTTTGCGTTCGATTTCAAAGCGCTGAAACTGGAAGCGCTCATTCGCCCGATTTTGCATGTACGGGCCGACGCCAATCTCAATACCATGTTGAAGCTTTTTATTGCCAAGCGCCATCATTTGGCGCTGGTCAAGAATACCGACGGCCGCGTTATCGGCATGGTTACGCTGGAAGACGTGGTTGAGGAAATCGTGGGCGACATTGAAGACGAATTCGATTTGAGTTCGACAGAGATCATTCAAGTTGGCGCGCAAAGCTGGAAAGCCGGCGGAGACGTCAATATGAAGTTGATCTCCGAAAAAGTTGGCGTGGTTTGCGGTGAAACGGCCGCCTCCCAAACTCTGGCGCAATGGTTTGCTGCGAACACGGCGCAGTCGCTTTGTCCTGGCTGTACGCAAATGCTTGGCCCGCTGCGGGTCACGATTCAGCGTGTGCGCCGCGGCAAGGTGCATCAGGCCAAGATCGAGGTCGCAGCGCCGGTCAATTGAACCGGCTTTGACAAAGAAATCGAGGATCCCGGCCGGCATAATCTTCCGGTTGGGCGATGGCTTCGTTGATCCACTCGATCACCGCAGCATGGCCCAGGCTTTCCGGATCGTGGCGCAAATAATCGGATACCACCGCAAGCACACAAAAGCCGCGTTTGAGTTGAAACGAAAGCGTCGGATCGCCCAATTCACCTTTGACAACTTTGATGACATACTCTTCCGGCCCCATATGCGCGGCGTGGCGATGATAGCCTCGCAGCCGCGCGCCCGCACGAATACGCAATAACCCGAGACGCTCGACCAGCTCGCGCCGCGCTTGATAAAGCTGTTTGCCGACGCCGCGGCCTTGCATCGCCGGATGAACCATCACTTCCGCGCCGTACAGCGTACGGCCTTTTTCCAGATCATGATTGGTGAACATGCCGTGATCGGTGAAATCACGCCAATTCGCGCGCATGTCATAATCATTCCACCACACGATCAGGCTTGCCGCCATGCCGACCACGCGTTGTGAGTCCGTTTCCACCGCAACAAATTGCCCCTCCGGAAACACATTCAAATGCGAGGCCAGTTGCGTTGGCGACCACGGCACGCTGCTGGAATAGACTTCATGCGTCATGGCAATAATGCCGGGAAAATCCTCCGCGCGAGTGTTGCGCACGATGATTGAGGACGAGGATGTGTTCATAATGTCACCACTTCGGATTGGGACACAACCTCTGCCGTGCGGCGGCTGTCCCACAGCGGCAGCACGGTGCCCGAAGAACGCGACTCGGCAATCGTTTTTAGATTAAGCTCGCCGATAACCATCATCTCCTGATTGGGATTGCCCTCGGCGAGAATGCCGTCGCGTGAAAAAGAAAAATCACTCGGCGTGAGAATGGCCGCTTGCCCATAGTTGAGCGAAACCGCCGGCACCATGGGCAGCGAGCCGACGGTCGAGGAATGAATGACGTACATTTGATTTTCGATGGCGCGGGCATGCGCGCAGTAGCGCACGCGCAAAAAGCCCTGGCGATCATCCGTGCAACTCGGCGCGATGAGAATATGCGCCTCCTGCCGCGCCGCGGCGCGCGCAATCTCGGGGAATTCGACGTCATAACAAATGGCAATCGCCACCCGGCCAAAATCCGTTTCAAAAATTTTAAGCTTGGTTCGCGGCGAGACATGCCATTCTTCGGTTTCGAAGCGTGTCATGTGCATTTTACCCTGCATGCCGAGCGCGCCTTTCGGGCTGAAGAAAAAACTCTGATTATACACGCGCTCATTGTCATCTTCCATTGCCGGAATGGTGCCGGCAACGATGTAGATATCATTATTCCTGGCCAGGCCGTTCATCATCTCCAGAAAGCGCGGCACTTGTTTGGCTAAATCCCGGATTTGTTCGTTGATCGGGCGCTTGATTTGCCCCAAGGTCAGCAACTGCACGGTAAAATATTCCGGAAAGACCATGAGGTGGCATTTGTAGTCGGCGGCTGTTTGCACCAACGCCTCCACTTGATCGTGAAATTGTTCAAACGTCTGCACGGGGCGGATGAAATACTGCAGCGCTGCCACGCGAATACGTTCCATCAAGATGTCTCCTTTGGTGGGATGACAAAATTCCGATCAGCGGCGACTTTCTGTCGGGCCATTAAGCAGGAAATGCGAGCCAATCTCTCATAAAAAGATAGGAATGATGCCCAAAAATACAACTGCTTTCTTCTTGGCCCGGCGATCGCGTTTGAGATTCATCTGCGTTCCCTTACCGAAGCGGCGCTTGTGTTTCATGTTTAACTTGTTACCTTTTTTGTCGAGGTGTGTGAAATCGTTTGGCGGCTTCAGTGAGCATTGAATCGCAAACGTATTTCTCCACGCAAATCAACATGGATTTTTCCAAGAAAGGATGCGCGAATGAACAATCCCTCCATAACAACGAAGCGCAAAACTAAAAAGCGCGCCGCGCCGCTGGCCAAGCTCTCGCCGGCGACCAATCCCTTGAAAGGCAAAACCGTTGAGGATTTGGAAAATTCTTTCGTCGAACATTTGGAATTTTCTCTGGCGAAAGACCAGTTCTCTGCGACGCCGCACGATTGCTTCAAAGCACTGGCTTTGAGTGCGCGCGATCGCTTGTTTGAGCGTTGGATCGTCACCCAGCAATCCTATTATCAACAAGACGCCAAACGCGTGTATTACCTGTCTCTGGAATTCTTGATGGGACGCCTGCTAGGCGGCGCGCTGATCAATCTCGATCTTTATGGCAATACCTACAAGGCAATGGAAGAGTTGGGATTCGATCTGGAAGAATTGCGCGACATGGAACCTGACGCCGGGCTTGGCAATGGCGGCCTCGGGCGGCTCGCCGCTTGTTTCATGGATTCGCTGGCGACGCTGCAATTGCCGGCTTACGGTTATGGGATTCGCTACGAATATGGCATCTTTTGCCAAAAAATTGTGAACGGGCGGCAAATGGAAGCGCCGGATAATTGGCTGCGCTACGGCAATCCCTGGGAGATCGAGCGTCCGGAATACACCTACCCCGTCAAGTTCTACGGCCATGTGCGGGAATACACCGATGCGGACGGCAAGCTGCGCCACGATTGGATTGAAACCGATGACGTCATTGCGATGGCTTATGACACGCCGATTCCGGGGTTTCGCAACAACACCGTTAACAATTTGCGCTTGTGGAGCGCCAAATCCAGCGAGGCGTTCAATCTCGATTATTTCAATCATGGCGATTACGAACGCGCGGTTGCCGATCAAATTGACTCCGAAACAATTTCGAAGCTGCTTTATCCGCGCGATGATTTTTCAGCGGGAAAAGAACTGCGCTTGAAGCAGCAATATTTTTTGGTTTCTGCGACGCTGCAAGACATCATTCGCCGGTTCAAGAAAGGCCATCAAAATAATTTTGAAGTATTTCCGGACAAGGTGGCGGTTCAGCTCAATGACACACATCCGGCGCTGGCCATTCCAGAATTGCTGCGGCTGTTGCTGGATCGCGAAGGGCTGGGCTGGGAGCAGGCGTGGGAGATTTGCGTACGCGCGTTTGGTTACACCAATCACACCGTTCTGCCGGAGGCGCTGGAGCGTTGGAATGTGCCCCTTGTCGAGCGCCTGCTGCCCCGGCATTTGCAAATCATTTATGAGATCAATCGCCGTTTCTTGGACAAAGTCGCCGTTCGTTTCCCCAACGACAATGATCGTTTGCGCCGCATGTCGCTCATCGAAGAAAGCGATCCGAAACGCGTGCGCATGTCCAATCTGGCCATCGCCGGCAGCCATTCGGTGAACGGTGTGGCGGCGCTGCATTCCGAAATTATCAAGCAACAAGTTTTCAGGGATTTTTATGAGTTGTGGCCGGAGAAATTCAACAACAAAACCAACGGTATCACCCCGCGCCGCTGGCTTATGCTCTGCAATTGGGAGTTGGCGCAGTTGATCACCGACAATATTGGTGAAGGCTGGAAAAGCGATTTATTCGAGTTGAAAAAGCTGGAGGCGTTAAGCGAGAATGAAGCTTTTCAAATCCGCTGGCGAGAGGTGAAGCAAAACAACAAACATCGCCTGGCAGACATTATTCAAGCATGTTGTGGTGTGAAAGTCAATCCGGCTTCGCTGTTCGATTGTCACGTAAAACGCATTCATGAATACAAACGCCAATTGCTGAACGTGCTGCACGTCGTCACGCTGTATCATCGCCTCAAAGCGAACCCGCGGCAGAGCTGGACGCCGCGCACGGTGATTTTTGCCGGCAAAGCGGCGCCGGGTTATGTCATGGCGAAACGCATTATTCACCTGATCAATGCTGTTGCGGAAAAGATCAATCAGGATGCGGAGATCGGCGACAATCTAAAAGTGGTGTTCGTGCCGGATTATTCCGTGACGCTGGCGCAGAAAATTATTCCGGCGGCGGATCTTTCCGAGCAGATTTCCACGGCGGGCATGGAAGCCTCCGGCACCGGCAACATGAAGTTTGCGCTCAACGGCGCGCTCACCATCGGCACGCTGGATGGTGCAAACATCGAAATCATGGAAGAAGTGGGCCGCGAGAATATTTTCATTTTCGGCTTGACGGCGGCGGAGGTGCAGCAAACACGGCAATCCGGCTACGATCCGCGCCGCCTTTATCAAAACAATGCCGAATTGAAGCAGGCCCTGGATATGATCAGCAGCGGTTATTTCTCCCCGGCGGAGCCTGGGCTGTTTCGGGATATCGTCAGCAGCTTGCTGGATCGCGGTGATTTTTACATGGTGCTGGCAGATTATGCCGCTTATGTTGCGTGTCAGGCGAGTGTCAGTGCGGAATATCAACAGCAAGCGGGGTGGACGCGCAAAACCATTATCAATGCCGCCAACATGGGCAAGTTTTCCAGCGACCGCACCATCAAGGAATACGCGGAAGAGATTTGGCAAGTACGGCCGGCGCCCATCACGCTTTGAGGAATTGGCCGGCGACGCCCTCAGATTTTTTAGTTATCGGCTTGCTGGGAAGCAGGTAGAATCATGATCGGCGGAAGGAAAAAGATGCGGCAGTCCGTCGCATCTTTAAGCGGCCACATTTTTGTCGCGCGCTTGTTCAGAGTATTGCTTGATCATTTCCTCCATCTGTTTGCGCATGGTGATATTCTCGAAGAGAACGCCGACACAGTCGTTTGGCATGGGGAATGCTTTCAGGGCATAATAATTTTTGCCGACGTTGACATCGCCGTATTCGAACGCGCCAATGGTGCGTGATTGCCTGGTTTGGGCAACTTCAAGGTATTGTTCGGGAATGTCCGTCTGTTGCAGCGCCGGAAAAGCTTCGAGAATGTATTTTCCCAGCATGCGGCTCAAGTCCGAGCCGGTATATTTTGATGCCTGTTTGTTGGCGTAAACAAGTTTCAGCGAGTCTCTGGCGTTCCAATTTTCCACTTGATAGACGATGAGTCCGACGTTCATCTCGGAAAAGATTGCGTCAATCAGACTCGTCATGGTATCAACGTCGGCGAGGTTGAAGTTTTTTTTCATACTAGCCTCCATTTTGGCGTATGTCAGAGATTGGTTGGCCATTCACCTTGGTTTGATAGCTAAACAAATCCGTTTAAAAAAGCAATATTAGACTTTCAGTGTGGCGTTATACGCAGCAAAGAAGAATGGGATACGCGGCCTTTGTTGTAAATAATTTAGCCAATCTGCAAGTATTTCTTCAATGTCAGGTCCGGTTTGGGCGGAGTTGAATTTATCCCGAACGTTCTGGTGTAACTCGGAATAGATGCTTGTCATGAACTCGGGCTTGTCGGTCTGAGCGTTCAATTCGTAGCTCGGATTAGAGTCATTTTGAGCTGCAACGCAAATCACGCCCACGGCACCGGATCGGCGTCGTCGCGGCGGCCGCGGATCATCCAGATCACAAAGGTGGGATACAGCACGCGCCCGCCGAACATTAAAAAAATGACAATGATTTTGCCCAGGGCCGTGAGTTGCGGTGTAAGGTCGCGTGATAAGCCGACAGTGCCGAGCGCGGAGAAGGCTTCAAAGGCAGCTTCGTTTATTAAGAGGTGATCGGTATACATCAGCAAAAAGGCGCCGGCCAGGCCGGTCATCAGATACATGATGATCATCAACAAAGCGAGACGAAAAGGCTTGAAGGTGATGAACCATTTTGACGATTGCCGTTCGTCTCGAGGATCAAGGCGTTGAAACAGCCGCGCCAAAACCGCGGTTTTCACGCCCCCGCCGGTGGACTGCGGCGAAGCGCCGATGATCATCAACAGAATTGTACTGAACAGGCCTATAACGCCAAAACGCAATTGCGATTCCACTTGAAAACCAGCGGTGCGGGTCGTGACCGATTGAAAGACCGCGTCGAGCAAGGTTCGCGGTGTGCCATGCCACCAACTGTCGATCATGAATAAGACGGCGCCGAGGACGATTAACCCGCCGGACCAAAATAAAACGACGCGGCTCGCTTGCAGCAATGGACGGTTGTCCATCCAGGGCACCATGCGGCTGGCGGCGACCTGCGCGAGATTGGCAATCACCGGAAAGCCCGCGCCACCGGCAAGAATGAGCAACATGAGCATCACGAGTGTGGGGGGATCGTTGCGGAACGAGGCAAAGCTGTCGTTGAACAGCGCAAAGCCGGCATTGCAAAATGCCGAAATGGCGTGAAAGGCACCCTGCAAAATCGGATGCTCGAGGCGATCACGCCACAACAGCCAAAAAGCGAGTGCGCCAAAAGCCTCGATCGTCAAGGTGATTTTTACGATGGTCGCCAGCAAGCGCCGGGTTTCACTCAGTCTTACCCCTCCCACGAGTTCCGAAAAAACCACACGTTCGCCTAGCGTCAATGCGCCGCCGTGCCACAAAGCCAGCATGCCGAGAATCGTCAGTGTGCCCAGCCCTCCAATTTGAATGAACAATGCCAGGGCAGTCTGCCCCAGCGGATTCAGCGATGTCGCAATATCATAAACCGTAAGGCCGGTGACGCAAAGCGCCGAGGTTGCGGTGAATAAATTGTCGAGCCAGCCCAGCGGCTGCTGTTGCAAACCTGGCAAGGACAGCACGAGGCTGGCGGCAACGATGGCGCTGGCAAAGGTGATGGCCGGCAACGCCAATACCGGCACACGGCGGTTCGCCAGCCAGCGGTTGGCGAGAATCGCGCCCTTGGCCCAATTGCCGGCAAAGCCGAGCAAAAAGATGGCGAGATAAAATTCGCTGGCCACCCGCGCCGCGCTGGCATCAACCAGGTTTTGCGTGGAGCTCCACGCCGCCACGCCGGCAAGCTCGAGCACGATCATGAGCAGAATGAGATAGCGCATGGGGTGCTGCGTGAAATAGCCCCAAGGATCCTTGACCCACAATAAGCGATACATGGATTCAAGGAAGAAACCGATGGGCAGGAGGGCGGACCATGCAAACAAGATAAGCTGAGGAATCGGCAGATGCGGGAAGCCATAGCGCAAAGTCAGCATCATGAAGGCGAGAACACCGAGCGCCGCCTCCAGCCGATCCAGTATGCGCATGCGTTTGGCCGTTCGGTCGCTCATGTGCGTTCTCTCGTGGCCGGGGTCAGGGAGTGGACGGCTTTCAAGATTTTGGAATAAGGCAGCCAATGCTGTCCCCGTTCACGCATGACTTGCAGGTGTACCAGTCCGAGAGAGATGATGGTATAACGCACTTCTTCCACCGTAATGCGATCTCCGGGTTTGAGCGCATGCGTGCTGTTGAGATAAATGCCAACGGCGATTTCCTCGATGAGCGGGCGCAAAGCGATCAAAGTCGCCAGCAAAGTAATCAACAGCACGCCTACCGCAAACAAGCGCGGCGCGCCGGGATAAGGAAAGAGAATGAGAAACAAGGCAATGATCCAAATCACAATGCGCAGCGGGAAGTAGATCACCGGGTCGGATAAGATGGCTGGGGCATTTTCCAGGTGCCGCCGCCGGGAGAGCTGGCGCGTTGCCCAAAACGCCAGGAGCGCGACCAGCACGCTGTAGGCCATCAACAAGATGCCGCGCGCGGTGCCGCCAATGAGATCGAGGATCGGGCCGATAATGCGCGCCAGCAGCGCCGCTGCCAACGGCTGCGTTTGCGGAAATAATGCAAACCAGCCAAATGAAATTAAGATCACGATCGTGCCGTAGAGCAGCAACCGTTCGAGGCCGGTCAAAAAATCGACGATGCGCTGCGCTTGAAAATCTTTTTCTGAAAGGCCGCGGCGTTCCGCCAGTTGCCGCAGCCAGCCGAGCGCCGCGCTGCGCCAATTGCGTTCCCAGCGCAGCACGCCCAAACGCGTCATGCGCAAAACCACAAGCAACGAAAAGGGATAGATGACGCCCAGCAGCAGGCGCAGCAACAACTCTTCTTCATTCCAGTCTGACGTTGGCGCGGGGGGCGGCACCGCCAGCACCTGCTCGCGAATCATGACGGCATTGGCCAGCGGCGAGAGCTGCCAATCAACGCGATTTTCCGGGCGCACGATTAGAACTTCCGTGGTATCCAGCACAAGCACGCCGGCGCTTTCGCGCTCACGCAATCGAATTTTCTCGGGCGAGTTGGCGTGGACGCGAAGCTCCTGCAAAATATTCTCAACGCGGTGCGCTTCTTCGCGCGCGGCTGCACTGTCCGCGCCGAGCGCGATATAAACTTCAACGCTGTCGAACAGAACGGGCAACGCCACCCGGCTCGGTTTGGGGCGCTGGGGTTGCCGGGTTGTTTTTTTCTGCGCGAAGGTGCCCGCGGCCATCATACTAAACAAGCAGATGAATGTCATCCATTTGATCATACCGCCTCCTCCGGCATAGGCTCTTGCTCGGGACGAATTTTCAAGAGACGGAAGGTCATCCATACGTTGCTGATGACGACCACGAATGTTGCCAGGGTTTCCCACGCCGGGCCCGGTTGCGTGGCGCGGTTGACAAGCATGGCAGCCAGTACGGCAGTAGCCAGGCCGCGCGGCAACATGGCGTTAAGCAACGAGCGATGCTGCGCCGGCACCCGTGCAACCCAGCCGGTCAGTTGTACCGCAATCTCGCGCCCGACGATAATCGCCAATGCGCTCAAGGCAATGGTGAGCCACATGCGAAAGTCCGAGCCGGGCCATTGAAAAATGATGCCGAGATAAACAAAGAAGAAACTGCGCGTCAAAAATGAAACCTCGGCGTGCGACTCCGTCAGGCGCGGGTGCAATGCCACGCCGCCTTCTCCAAAGCTTTTGGCAATTTTTTCGCGAATGCGCGGGTTGATGATGCCGACGAGCGCTTCACCGTTCGCGAGCATCATGCCAAAAATCAGCACGGCCAGCGCGCCGCTGCCGTGAAAAACTTCGACCGCGCCCATCAACAAGAAAACGAAGCCGATGGTCATGAGATAGAAAAACGGGCGGGTGGAAAGATGGCTCAACAGCCACAGCCAAATCAAGCCGCCGGCAATTGCTGCTCCCGCGCCAATCAGCATGGATTTGCCGAGTTGGCCGGCAAGCAGCGACCCGGAAAGCTCGGTCTGCTCAAATCCGATGAG
>SZPB01000043.1 GCA_030263535.1 Cytophagia bacterium CHB2 | reverse complement strand
CCAGGGCATCGCGTGCGGTGATGGTGTTATCGCAATTGGCATCTGCGGCCAGCAGCTCGCATTGGAATTCCGGCAGATCGCAGCTTGGCGCCAGAATGCCGCCGTTGAGGAACGTTTCAAACGCGCAAAAGGCATCCCCCGCGGTGAGCTTTTTGTCGCTATTGACATCGCCATCATGATCGCAGGGCGCGCCGATAAAGTAGCTGCAGCAAACATTCAAACCCTCGAGATCGTCAACCAAATCTGTGATTTTGAGCGCACTCGAATCACCGGCATTGGCCGTGACGGCAAAACGCAACTTTAGCAATGCGCCTTCACTATTGGCGGGAACCGCGCTGGCGCCAAAGCCGGCGCAGACCAAGGTGCCGGGCTGCAATTCTCGCGCTGTGGCTGCCACGAATGAGGCGGTGAGATTGCCGGAGCTTGCGTCAACGAATTTGAGATGGTCCGGGTTGTAGCGCAAGCGGTGACCGAAGGCGGAAATGGCGCGGGGGTTTTGTTG
Organism: Cytophagia bacterium CHB2; assembly: GCA_030263535.1. Taxonomy (NCBI): domain Bacteria; kingdom Pseudomonadati; phylum Bacteroidota; class Cytophagia; species Cytophagia bacterium CHB2. Next base: position 25,036 of record SZPB01000043.1, on the reverse strand, counting down.
CACGCGCACGTCAACCATCAGCGTGTCGCCGCGCTGTTCGCTGAGAATATCGCCGAGCTGGCCGCCTGTGGGCGCAAGATACAGCGAGGGCCCGGAACAATCTAACAAGTCACAGCCTTCATAGATCACGTGATTTTTGCATGCACTGATGCTGCTCAGATCATCGCGCAGCGCATCGATGGTCAGCAGGCTGCTGTCGCCGATGGCGCCATTTGCGTTAAAAAATAAACGAAACAACACGCCGTTTTGCCGCGCCGGAATGGCGACGTTATTCCCGCCTGAGCAAACCAGCGTTCCTGCGGCGTCCGACCTGCATTCGGCGGCGAAGAAGGTGGAGAGTAGCTCCCCGCGTTCCGCGCGCACAAAAGACAAGCGGGCAGCATCGTAATTGACATTGAAACCGAAAGCATCGACTGCCTGGGTCAAGTCGTTGAGGCGAACCTCGACTTCCACCAACTCGTCGGATTTGGTGAAGATGGGCGCATTGAACTCCGCGCCCGGCGCGGCAAAACCGATAGCCGGGCCGTCGCAGGCGCCCGGTTGCGGGTTCGAGCAAATCACAAAATTGCAGCAGCCGGCCATGCCTGTAAAGTCATCTTGTAAGTTGCTGACGGTGACAATCGTGGTGTCTGAAGTCGTTCCAGGCGGGCAAAGCGACATGAAGCAAAGTGTTGCCAGCACGCCGGAGCTGTTGGCGGGAATGCCCACGGTGTTGAATCCGAAGCAGGAGAGCATGCCGGGCTGCGGCTGGCTGCAATCTGCCGCAATGAAATTCTGCACCAGCGGCCCGCGTTGCGTGCTCAGCAATGTCAGGCGGGTGGGATCGAATTGCACGGTGTAACCGTAGGACAACACCACAAATGGATTTTGCTCGACGCGGATGTCAATGCAAACAATCTCGCCGGGTTTGGCGAGGATCGGTGCGCCGCGTTCGCCGCCTTGCGGCACCGGGAACACGGCTTCTTCCGGGCAATCGTTGGGATCGCACGCAGCATTTGCCGCGGCGGGCGTCGCATGCGGCTCGTGCCTGGCAAGCAGGGATTGCGATGAGGCCAGAAGCGCAACAAGCAGTGCGAAGAGGAAAAGAGAAAACGAAGCAGTGCAAGTGAGACCAGGGCGCAACGTAGCGGGTTGCATTGGCTCCTCCCTTACAGTTGAATGTTCTACTCCGAAACCATCCTGGTGGAACTGAACCTCCTGAATTCTCAGCCGATTTGTCGCAGAAATGTTTCAGACTGAAAAGAGTGTCTCGGAATGAGACTGAAGGTCTTTTCTAATTCTTTAAAAATCACGTTGTGTGTTCTTCTTATGCAAAAGCCAGGCCTTGTGATGATTGATTTGCTGCGGGGAGAGTCCGAAATCTGAAAGTCGTATGGAATTTTGGTGAACAAGATTTGCGCTTGCTCAGGCCGCCAACACACGCATTTTCAACTCGAATTCTATTTGCACAGAGATGAGTCTTCCGCCCGCAAGAGTGATGAAGCTCCAAGCGTTCGCCATTTTCACTATTGGAGGCTTTTCCTTAGCCACGGATGAACACGGGTTTTCACTAATTTTTTTGGGGTCTCAAGAATATCTGAAATCCGTGTAGATCAGTGCGAATCCGTGGCCAAAAATCTATTCTTGAAAAATGCCCGAAGGCGAATTGCCCATGCAAAAATAAAAAGCCTGTTTTAAAATATCTAAAACAGGCCTGCAAAAATAATGTATCGCTTTGCCGAGTCGTGCTGGTAAAGCGCGGCAGCACACTAAACTTCCATCACTTCGGCTTCTTTTTTCTTGAGAATGTCGTCGATTTTGGCGGCGTTGGCATCCGTCAATTTTTGCGCTTCTTTTTCAAGCTTTTTCTCGTCATCTTCCGAAATCGTGCCTTCTTTTTTTTCTTTTTTGAGATGCTCGATGGCGTCGCGCCGAACATTGCGCACCGCCACGCGGCCCTCTTCCGCCAGCTTGCGGCCCAGGCGAATCAAATCCTGGCGGCGTTCTTCATTCAGCGGCGGAATCGGCACGCGGATGAGATTGCCGTCGTTCTGCGGATTGAGGCCCAGATCGGCTTTCTGAATCGCCTTCTCGATCTCGCCGATGAGATTCTTTTCCCACGGTTGAATCGTGATCAGGCGCGGTTCCGGCGTATTGATGTTGGCAACCTTGCTGAGCGGAACCGCGGAGCCATAGTATGTTACCCGCACGCTGTCCAACAGCGCCGGAGAAGCCTTGCCTGTACGGATTTTGCTGAGTTCGGCGCGCGTGCTTTCCACGGCTTTTGCCATGCGCGCTTCCGCATCTTTAATGATTTTATGCGACATAATCGTCACCTATCCTTTCGAATCAAGATAAGTTCACGACTGATGTGAGGGGTTAGTTTGCGAAGTAACTGCCGCGCGAGAAACGGTTGTTCCGATGTTTTCGCCTAAAATGACGCGCTTGAGATTGCCCGGCTGCGTGAGGTTGAACACAATGATCGGCAGGTGATTATCCATGCAAAGCGTCACCGCCGTGATGTCCATGACTCGCAAACCGCGCTTGACGACTTCGAGGTGCGTGAGGTGATCGAATTTTTTGGCGTGGAGGTTGGTGACCGGGTCGGAGTCGTAAACGCCGTCGACTTTGGTGCCTTTGAGAATGGCATCCGCTTGAATTTCGATGGCGCGCAGCGAGGCTGCCGTATCCGTGGTGAAATAGGGGTTGCCGGTGCCGGCGGCGAAGATCACGACGCGCCCTTTTTCAAGATGGCGAATGGCGCGCCGGCGAATGAACGGCTCGGCGATTTGATCCATGCGGATGGCGGTTTGCACGCGCGTGAACACGCCGCGCCGCTCGAGAAAGTCTTGCAGCGCCAGGCCGTTGATTACGGTGGCCAGCATGCCCATGTTATCCGCCTGCACGCGGTCCATGTCGGCGGCGCTTTTCGAGAGTCCACGAAAAATATTACCGCCGCCCACCACGATTGCGATCTCCACGCCCAGCGCCTTGACGGATTCGATCTCCTGAGCAATGGCTTCGATCACTTGCAGATCAATGCCATAACCCTGCGCCCCCATCAACGCTTCGCCGCTGAGCTTCAACAAAACGCGTTTGAATGCCGGGCGTTCTTTCGTGACGGTAGACATAAATGCCGGTCGCGCAACTTCTCCTGATCGTATCGTTCTTAGAACACAAAGGCTCGGCTGCTGTTGCGGCCGAGCCTTGCTTTATATCGAAACGCCTATTCGCCGAGCTGGAAACGCACAAAGCGGCGAACGGTTATATTTTCACCGAGCTTGGCGATGACTTCGGCAATCACCTGGCTGATCGTGCGGTTGGGGTCCTTGATGAAACTTTGTTCGAGCAGAACATTGTCCTGATAAAATTTTTCAAGCTTGCCCTGCGCGATGCGATCGGCGACATTGGCCGGTTTGTTTTCGTTGGCTGCTTGCGAGCGATAGATTTCCATTTCCTTCTCGATCACCTCGGCCGGCATGTGTTCCCGCGCCACGACTTTGGGATTGGACGCCGCGATTTGCATCGCAATATCGCGCGCCAACACCTTGAAGGCGTCGGTTTTCGCGACAAAATCCGTCTCACAATTCACCTCGACCATCACGCCCAAGCGGCTGCCCGGATGAATGTAAGATTCGATCATGCCTTCGTTGGTCGCGCGGCCCATCTTCTTCTCGGCCGTCGCTGCGCCCTTTTTGCGCAACCATTCAATGGCTTTGGTGACATCGCCGCCGGTTTCCGCCAACGCATTTTTGCAATCCATAATGCCGGCGCCGGTTTGCTCGCGCAGTTGCTTGACGACTTCAGCAGATACTGCCATGCAAAAAACCTCCATTAAAATCTAAACCAACATATCTTCAAACTGCCGGAAATTTCATAACCAAGTTCCGCCGCCAGGCGGAACCAGGGCAAACTCAAGCTTCCACGCCTTCTTCTTCCTCGGCGAATTCGCGCTCATCCATGCGCTTTTTGAATTCTTCCTCGTCGCTGTCTTCTTCGGCGGCGATCAATTCTTTTTGCAGGCCGCTCTGAGATTCCACAATCGACTCGGACACGGCGCGCGTGATCAGGCTGATGGATTTAAAAGCATCGTCGTTGCCGGGAATCGGATACGCAATCGGAGTGGGATCGCAATTGGTGTCCACGATCGCCGCCACCGGGATGCCGAGCTTGTTGGCTTCAGCCACGGCAATGGCTTCTTTGCGCACATCGACGACAAACAGGGCACCGGGCAGGCGCGTCAGGTCACGAATACCGCCCAATACCTTTTCGAGCTTGTCGCGCTCGCGTTCCAACGATAGAATTTCTTTCTTGGTTATTTTATCGTAGGTGCCGTCGCTGCTCATTTTTTCGATATTTTTTAGACGCTTGATGCTTTTTTTGATGGTGCTAAAGTTGGTTAGCATGCCGCCCAGCCAGCGCTCGGTCACATAGAACATGTTGCAGCGCTCGGCCGCGTCTTTAATGATGTCTTTCGCCTGTTTCTTGGTGCCGACGAACAGAATCCGGTCGCCGCTGCGCACAATTTGCCCCAGCGCTTGCGTGGCGTGTTGCAAAGCCTCCAGACTCTTTTTTAGGTCGATGATGTGGATGCCGTTGCGTTCCATGAAGATGTACTTCTTCATTTTGGGATTCCAACGGCGGGTGAGGTGGCCGAAATGGGTGCCCGCGACCAGCAGATCTTGCAGCGTAACGCTCATTTGATGGAACTCCTTCTGTTAGGGTTGATATTTGTTCACGCTCAAGCGCTGAACAAATCCCGTCTCTTGGGCGCCTGCGCGTCATGGAGACGAGTCCGCCACCCGGCCGGCATCAGGCTCTTCTTTTCCAAGATGGAAACCCTTGAGCCTCAGCGCGGGTGTGAGTGATTGATATGAAAATAAAAAAGAATAGCCGATTGCGGCAAAACCCGCTTCGTTGCGAAGCTTGCCTGCCGGCCAAAAACTAACGCTTGGAGAATTGGAAACGCTTGCGCGCGCCTTTTTGGCCGTATTTCTTGCGCTCTTTCATGCGGGAATCGCGCGTGAGAAAACCGGCGACTTTGAGCGTTTTGCGATACTCGCCGGCTTGCAACAGCGCGCGGGCAATGCCCATGCGCAAAGCGCCGGCCTGGCCGGTCAGTCCGCCGCCGTCAACGTTCGCCACAATGTCGTATTTGCCGAACGTTTCCGTCGCGTGCAACGGCTGCTCGATGATCATCTTCAGCGTTTCGCGCTTAAAATAATCCAGCAGCGGCTTTTGATTGACGACGACTTTTCCTTCGCCGGGCGACATGCGCACGCGCGCTTGCGAGTGTTTACGCCGTCCCACGGTAACAAATGCTACGGTTTTCATGAACTCCTCGGTTCTGAATGCCACAACTTTTATTTAAGCTCTAGCGGTTCGGGTTTTTGTGCGGCGTGCGGATGCTGGTCGCCGGCATAGACTTTCATTTTGAGCAATTGCTGGTGGCCCAGGGTGTTGTGCGGCAGCATGCCTTTGACCGCGCGCTCGATCACCAACTCGGGTTTGCGTTTCAGCATGTCCACAAACAATTCCTTGCGCAAACCGCCGGGATAGCCGGTGAAATGCGTGTAGGTTTTCCATCCCGCTTTCTTGCCGGTGAGCATGACTTTATCGGCATTGATAACAACGACAAAATCGCCGACGTCGGTGTGCGGCGCAAATTGCGGCTTGTGCTTGCCGCGCAGAATGTGAGCGATCTGGCTGGCGAGCCGCCCCAGCACTTTGTCTTTGGCGTCAACGACGTACCATTTTCGCGTGATCTCGCCCTTGCCGGGCATATACGTCTTCAATTGTGACCTCGCTTTGCACTTCAATTTGGGTAAGATAAAATGACGACGTTTTTCACAACAGACGGGAATTATAGGAAATCCACCCCAAAGAGTCAAGCCATTTTTCAGGAGAATAAGGGGTTTAGAGAGGCAACGTGAGGTTTTTCTTGCAGTCTGCCGCAATAATCCTATTTTTATGCCGGGGTAAACATATCGACAACCAGCACATCTAGCTTCCCCTTGGCCAATTTACCGTTTCAAAGCACGGCATTCTTCATGGGCAGGGTTCTTGGCGCCGGATGATTTCACCTTTATTCGGGAAAGGTGTGTTATCATGTCGCGGGCGTTTAGAATTTTCGTATTGGGATTTGTGTCTCTGGCGGTAGGCGAGCGCGCAGCCGGCCAGAGTAATTTCACCTGGACGAACAAAACGATCGGCGGCGGAGGCTTTGGTATGGAAATTCGCTTCGATCCCTACAATATTTATCGACCAGTAGGAAACCCGCCGACTCTTTATCTGGCAACGGATGTGTCCGGACTTTATCGCTCGACCAATCTTGGTGTAAGCTGGCAGCCGGTTTGGTCTAGTAACCAGCTGATGGAGAACAATGCCATTGATCGGTTCGCCAAAAGCATTGCTTTTAATGGCAACGCCGGCGTGGTATTGATTGGAACACAAGAAGGGATTTATTGCTGGACCGAATCAACTCAGGAATGGGGGTTGGTGTCAGACATGCCGGATCGCAACGATTTGCAGGGACTGGGCTTGAATATGGTTGATGCTCTCGGAGACCCCGATGACGGGCTTTACCCGGAGATCGGCATTATTCGCGAATGCCCGAGCAACACCAGCTATTTTCTGGCAGGCATCGGCGATGTGCGCTACAAGGTTAGCCATGGTAAAACTGTTGGCGCAACGGATATAACACCCAACGGCTTGAGCGCATTGCTCAGAAGCGTAAACGGCGGCTCGGTTTGGCAAGTGCTCAAGCTGCCGGATGATTCGCCCGACGAAACTGTTTATGACATCGACTATGTCACAGACGCGAACGGCGATATACACGCCTTCGTTTCAACCGGATGGACGAAGCGAACGAGCGGCGCTGCCGCAGAGGACGATACGTATGAATACGGCGGAGGCATCTACTATAGCGGCAATGTTTTCGCCTCCAATACTTTGAGCAATCCTTCGCTGGTTTCCTGGAAGAAAATATCCGCTGACGGGGCCACGTATGGCGGGCAGTCTTATCCTCTTACAAATGTTGTCAGTTTGGTGCTGCTAACAACCAGCAGCGTTAATCCACCGCCTCTTGACGATAATATTCTAGCATTCGCCTCCCGATGCATTCAAGACAATGTTCCGGAGATCATCTCCCCCAAAGGCGGAATGTTTCGGACTGTGTTCAAGCTTGAGAAATTCAGCGACCCTTCGAACCCGAATTATCAGCCCCAATGGCGAATTCGACACAAGGAAGAGAGAACCGGCAGGCTAGGCGTGAAACCCAAAAGCACACGCACGAATTTCGAGCTTTATCTTGGCAAAAACCAGGGAGAGGGAATTTCTCTGTGCGTGACGCAACCCGCGGATATTCCGCCGGAAGGAACCAACGACCCCGTCGCGTTCCAGAATATTCTTGACAACTCACCCGGCAATGAGGACAATGACGATGGCTATCGCGGGAAAATTATATTGCCAAATGGGAACATCGTGACCGAGCTCAAATTCGGCAGTTTTGATTTCAATCCCGAGGATTTGCGGCCGCACCCGGCGGTGTTCGGCTGCTGGGGCGGCGGGCCGGTGATGACCGAAGGGCACTCGGACCCGGATTACCGAAAGATTCGAACGTATCAGCAGATTTTCACCGATAAGATCAATGGCACCTACCGCAGCCGCGGCATGGACGAGTTGTTTTTTGACAGTGGAACGCCCGTTTTTCATCCGAACAATTCGAACATTATCATGATCGGCTGCACGGATAATCCCATCCTTCGCAGCGAGAACGGCGGAGAAAGCTGGTCACACATTCGCTTGCGCAATCCCGGCGACTGGTTTGGCGGCAAGCAACATCACGTCTATCACATTGCCTTTCATCCGCAGAATGCCAATACCGTTCTCGTTTCCGGCGGATCGGCCAATCATCACCCGCAGAACCCTGGGCGAGGGGCGCTTTTCGCGAATGTGAATGGAGGGGTGGGAGATGGCATAACCAATTGGCAGATGATCGGCGGCAATACGGATGATTCTCAGCCAAATAATGAAAGCATGTGGACCAATGGCTTGCCGATTGCTGAAATGCAATCGTTTGTTTTCGATGTCAAAGAAGATCGAAGAGGCGTATTCGTCGCTGCCAGAAACCATGGCCTTTATTACGGCAGAATCAACAGCGACGGCACGATAGACGCCGGTTTCAACGGCGGCAAATTTGCGAAGATTATCGATCCCGAGCTGGATGCGATAATACCCTATGCGACGACCGGTGGGCATCACTACTATTCGCGTATCCTGTTTGACCCTGCTAACCAGGATCATCTTTACGTTGCACGGCACTATCCTTCTGGCGGAGTTTTTCGATTAATTTTGAAGAGTGATCGCACTAGCCTCAACCCGGCAGATTGTGTTGAGCAGGTGGATGAGGTGATTAAGGGACGATTCAATGGCGCGACCGCTGAAACCGATGTCGATACCTCCAAAACCGCAGAGGTGATCAATCTCTTGGTCACCCCGACTCACGTCTTTGCCGGTGTGACATGCGGACACCAGGCGGATGATGCCAACGGGAAAAACTACAGCGGAGGGCTGATTCGATGGGCAAAGAACGCAATCCCGACTGATTACCATTGGAAAATAGGCGGGCCAACGGCAATCGGACCTTCAAGTAAAACCATTGCCATTGGCGGCTTGGCGCAAGATCCCCTGGATGCGAATACCATTCTGACGGTGACCTACAGATTCAGGTTGCGAGCTGACCGACACACTTCCAACAGCAAATATCGCGGCGAAGAGAACCACAAGCTTATGAACATCTGGCAGAGCACGGACGGAGGCGCAACCTTTTTCCTACTTGCCAACAGCGCGACACAGCATAAGTGGCCCGATGCCGTGACCATGGCCTTTTTCCCAAACGATCCCAATAGAATCATCATGCCAACGCATGGCAATGGTGTCTGGATTGGAACTTATAATGGTCCACCGCGCAAAGTGGCCCTACCGGCGGATTCTGCTCAGAACGATTCTCGTTTGCCCAGGCGTTTTGCCCTGCATCACAATTATCCCAATCCGTTCAATCCATTGACCACAATCAGGTTCGATTTGCCACAGCAAACTCACGTGACCTTGACCATCTACGACGTGCTGGGTCGTCGCGTGCGAACGATCGTAGATCAGCCAATGAAAGCCGGTTATTATGTTAGAATTTGGGATGGTCGGGATGACCAAGGTGTTGCCGTAACTTCCAGTGTTTATTTCTACCGTCTACATGCGCGCGAGTTCGACAAGGTTCGCAAGATGGCAATCGTAAGATGATATCGAGTTGCAGCAATCTCTTTTTTGGCGCTGCCTGATTGAAAGCACAGAGCCTCCGGAACTGCTGGCACCGGTGTATAGAATTTCGATCCACTCAATAGGGAGGAGGCGAAACTAAACCGCCTTCTCCCTTTTTCTTCCAGGAGTTTCGGTCGAAAACGAAATTGAAGTGGCCCTCAAAGTTGCATAAACGGCTGGGGAAACTCGCTTGATTTTTCTTCAGAATGAGCTGAGTGAAAGTATAATATCAATTGAACCGCTGAACAGCTTACCCCGCTTTGATACTCAACTGACCCGAATAGGACTATGCTCATGCGCCAGGATGATTTCAGAGGCCAATCAATTCCTCTGCATTTTTGTAGCCCGGCTCATTGTGCTCGAATTCTTATCATTGCTCTAATGCTGTTGCTCTCCGCTTTTGGTTATACTCAGGAAGCTGGTTTTATCTCCTTTATTTCCGATACCGATGTGGACAATGCTGTCATCTGCTCCGCAGATGGCAGGAATGTCTATGTCTGTGGTGTCAACAGTATCGCTGTTTTTCAACGCCGTGACGATATTGACACACTCGAGGCCATTCAGGTTCACAACAATGATCATCAAGGCGTGCGCGACGTTCACAATGTCACGGATCTCGCCCTTGCACCCGATGGTCGCTATCTGTACGGCGTCTGTCAAAACCAGCAAACCTTACTGCTTTTCGCCAGAGATACGACCACTGGCAAGATCGCACTGAAGCAAGTAATACAAGATAGTGTCTTTGGCCGGCAGCGTGGCGCCGTGCCCTTTGTAGAGCGCAATCACAAGCTTTTGGTTTCACCTGATGGCCAACATCTTTATTGGTTTTACAGTGGCATTGGCCTTGTATCAACCTTTGCTCGTGATGTTGAAAGCGGCGAGATCGAAAAAGTGCAGGTCTTGAGGAACGGTGCGCCCGAGTTGGGCGGCTTTAATGTGCCGGCGTGGATCGCAATTTCGTCGGATGGAAAACACCTCTACGGAGGCGGAAACAACGGAACCAAAATGGTCATCTTTGGCCGCAATTTGAACTCTGGAAAAATCACTTACCAAGACCTTTATGACACAGGACCAACCCCAGATGGTAGGTGGGAACGCGGCAGCATAACGGCTTCCCCTGACGGCGTGAATATATATGTCATTAATTTGTCTGTTGGCAAGTTGTTCGTCTTTGCCCGGAATGAAGTTCATGGTGAGTTAGAAAGTCGACAGACAATCAATCATAATAGCCCAGAAAATTTGGTCACTTCGCCAGACGGTTCACATATTTATTTTATCCATTACGACAACGCCAGTTATTTTGCCTTGTACCAAAGGGATGACAGCACTGACCAGCTTGCGGTAGTGGATGATCATCTGCTCAAGATCGACTACTACCTCTCCGATCAACCCTCGCGCATTTGCATATCGCCCAATGGGGACGCCATTTATATGATCGATGGTCAAAGCCGGCATTCGGTATTCAAAAGGGATACCTCTACAGGAGTATTGTTGCTGGCCCAACAATTTAAAAATAATATCGGCGGCACGGACCGGCTGCATGGTTCCCGCACGGTCGCCGTCTCGCCCGAAGGCAAATTCCTTTACGTCGCTGCTAATGATGGCCGTGAGGATATCGGCATCAGCGTGTTCTCTCGTGATCAAGCGAATGGCCAAATCACGTTGTCTGAAATTTACCCCTTGGATTATTTCGGCACAATTGTGTTGCCTGCTGATGGCAAGCATTTGTACGTGACCAAAGCTGAAAACCTGCCCCTCGAAGTTTTTGCGCGCGATGAGCAAAGCGGCAGCTTGCGCCGCCAAGAGCCGCAAGGCGATAGCTCGGGCGCTTCATTCGTTCATCCAGCGTTGTTTTCGGCGAACGGGAAGCATCTTTATGCCAATTCGCTTTGGGATATGACGGTATTCCAGCGCGAGCCGATGAACGGGCAACTCACGCGCGTGCAACGGATCAATTGCCAGGATTATGATTTGGGCGAGGTCTTCGGCCTTGCCATTTCCCCGGACGACTCGTTTCTGTATCGCTACAGCTTCGATCTTCCCATAGAAGGTTTTCAAATTGCAACCTTTGCGCGCGACCCGGCCTCCGGACAACTGCGCTTTTTGCACAAGATCGAGAACGGTTATCTGCCGGGATTTTACCTCGGCCCGGTGCCGCCGCCCGCCTCTACCATCATCATCTCCCCTGATGGCCGGCATGTTTATGTGGCGGCTACTGAGCCCCACATCAATGCTTATTACGATGCTACGCTGTGCGCCTACAGTCGAAATCCGGCAACGGGCGAATTGACCTTTGTGCAAGCGTTCAGGTTTGGCGATTGGTGGGAAATGCGCGATTTGGGCATTTCCCTTGACGGCAGCGCAGTCTATGCATTGATGAGCAGCGGAGGTTCTTCGAGCGAATTGGCGATTCTGGATCGCGACACCGATAGCGGACGTCTCACCGTGAACAAACGTTTTGAAAGCTGGAAGGAGGGCGTCTATGGCATGTTTTCCAGTTGGGATTTGACGCTTTCGCCCGATGGCAGGTTCATTTATATCGCGGATACTGGTGGGCTTGCCACTTTCGCCACCGGGCGTAATACGACAAGCATCGCAGAGAAGCTTGACAACCTCGTCGCCTTGCCGCAAACGCTTCAGCTCGAACAGAATTACCCAAATCCTTTTTCAGCTTTCTCCACTTCTGCCACATTGGGCACATCAACCACCACGATTCGCTACGAGATTCCTGCTGCTCCCAAACAAGCCGTGCCGGTGGAATTGGCGATTTACAACCTGCAGGGCCAGCTTGTGTACACGCTGGTAAACGAGCTAAAAATAGGTGGGCGCTACTCGGCTGCTTGGAATGCCTTCGATGCGCACGGTAAGCCTGTTCCGTCAGGACTCTATTTTTACCGCCTCAAATCCGGCGATTCGATCATTACCAGACGGCTCCTGCTTATCAAATAACCCTCTCCCCCAACTTGCTCGTTGACTTTTAGTGCAATTCTCCTCGCTTCCCACCGCATCAAACGCAATCATCGAACCGCCGCCTTCAATCCCCAAGCGGGAAAACATTCATGAAACGATTTCACCTCAATTTTATTTACCTTTTTCTGTTGGCAGGGTTGAGGCAAGGTATCGCGCAACACCATCATCTGCGCCAGGCGCCGGTGACGAGTGCCTGCGAAGATCGCTGGGGCAATATGTGGCTGGGCACCTGGGGCCTGGGCGAGTTGTTCATCGATGTCAAGCTGGGCCAGGCGCGGCCCAGCAGCTTCGGCTTGGCGAGCCAGCGTGTCGATCCGGTGCTGTTTGATGAGGAAGTCTGTAGATCGGCGTGGTGCGCAACAGCATCATATGACACTCGCAAGGTATTCCGGCGAGAGCACAAGCAGGCTGAAGCCAGAGGCGTCTTGCTCGGCATCCCTCTGCGCTGTCACGTCTTTGCCGGCGCGAAAACGCTCGACGTCGATGCGCACTTCCGTGCCGCCGGCTTGCAGGCAGGGCTTCAGGCGCTGCCAGACCCATTCGCCTTGGTGATGGGAATAGCTGATGAAAACGGTTTTGGCCATTTGGTGTGCCCCCGATTGTATTCGATAGATCAATTCAGCTTATCGGTATACTCTGACGTCGTCATAGCCTTCTCCGAGTCAATTGAACACGAGTTTCTCATGCGCGCTCGAACATTGTGAAGCGCCAGTTTAGTCGCAAGAGGATTTCCCCGCTCGCATGAAATCCAACCCCTCCCCTTCATCGTATCTGTAAAGTACAATCGCCAAGTCCCCGTAACCCATCTACTCGAGGAAAATCATGGCCAATCATCTTGACACCATATCCGCCATTTATGCGGCGTTTGGCAAGGGCGACATTCCGGACATCATCCAGCATTTGTCCGACAACGTGCAGTGGGAGGTGTGGGCGGACAACTCCGCGCAAAAGGCCGGGGTGCCGTGGCTGCAAGCGCGCTCGGGCAAGGCCGGCGCCTTGCATTTCTTCGAAATCATTGGTACGTTCAAAATCAGGGAGTTTCAAGTGCTGTCGCTGCTGGCCGGCGGCAATCAAGTCGCGGCTGAGATTGTCATTGAATTCGAAGCCCCGGGCACCGGCGCCATTTGCCGCGATGAGGAGATGCACTTGTGGACGATTGATGATTGCGGAGTGACGATTGCAGCTTGCGGAATTTGACGGTTCTCAGTCTGGCTATCGTGCGAACCGAAACCAGCAACCAATAACCAGTATCCAGCATCAAGTATCAAGGAGGAAATGCATGCGTGTTTTTCGGCGGTTGTTTCATCTGGCAATGATTTGTGGTCTGGTCGGTTTCATCCCCATCGAGAGTTCGGCGCAGGAAACCGGTGCGATCAAAGGCATCGTGAAGGACGCTGAAACCGGAGAGGGTCTCGCGGAAGTGAATGTTGTGCTCAGCGGCACAGGCCGCGGCGCGAACACTGCCGCGGATGGCAGCTTTGGCATTACGCGCTTGAAGCCCGGCGATTATGAACTTCTCGTGAGCTTGCTCGGTTACGCGATGCTTCGCCAGCGCCTTGTTGTGACGGCTGGACGCGAGACGACTCTCGCCCTCGAGCTGCAGCAGAAGCCGCTCGATCTCAGCGAAATTCTGGTGCAGGCCGATCGGCCGTATTCCGCTGCCTCGTCGCGCGCGGTGCGCGAATTCGATCTGCGCGTGCGGCCGAATCGTTCCGCGCAAGAGCTGCTGCAAACCGCGCCCGGCTTGATCATTGCGCAACACGCGGGCGGCGGCAAGGCCGAGCAAATCTTTCTGCGCGGCTTTGATGCGGATCACGGCACCGACGTCAATATCTCGGTGGACGGCATGCCGGTGAACATGGTGTCGCACGGCCACGGCCAGGGTTATGCTGATTTGCACTTCATCATCCCCGAGGTGATCGATGCCCTGGAAGTTTACAAAGGCCCCTACTTTGCGGAGTTCGGCGATCTCGCCACTGCCGGCGCGGTGGTCATGCGCACGCGCGATCATATCGAATCCAATGTGGTGCGGCTCGAAGGCGGCCAGTTTGAAACGTATCGCCTGACCACGCTTTATCAAATTCCCAGCGCCGGCATTCACAACAACGCCTACCTCGCCGGGCAGTTTTACGGCACCGACGGTCCGGTTGATAGTCCCCAGGGCTTTCGTCGCGTCAATCTTTTTGGAAAATTTCACACCCACTTGAACGAGACTTCCAAGCTGTCGCTCGATATCAGCGGCTTCAGCTCGGCGTGGGATGCTTCCGGGCAGATTCCGCAGCGCGCCGTGAATGCAGGATTGATCGATCGCTTCGGCTCGCTCGACGATCTCGAAGGCGGCACCACCGGCCGGCAGAATCTCAATCTCGCTTACGAAGCGCACGGCGAGGGCAACAGTGAGTTTCAAATTCGCGCCTACTCCGCGCGTTACAATTTCAAGCTGTTTTCGAATTTCACCTTCTTCCTGAATGATCCGGTCAACGGCGACATGATCGAGCAAACTGACAGCCGCACGCTGCTCGGTTTGAACAGCCGATATCGTTTTCATCATGACGTTGGCGGATTTCTTGCGACCGCGACGCTGGGCGGCGGCTATCGCAGCGATGACATTGCAGTCGCGCTGTGGCGCAGTCCGAACCGCGTGCGCCAACAGGCCTTGGTGATTTCCGACATTTTTCAGCGCAATCTTTATCTGTCGGCTCAGGAGAAACTGGTGTTCAGTCCAAAGCTGCGCTTGCAGCTTGGTCTGCGTGGCGATTATTTCACCTACGACGTCGAGGATCATCTCGAAGGCATGCCGTCCGCTTTGCCGCATGCCTCGGGCTTCGCGCAAAAGACAATTCTGAGTCCCAAGGCCAATCTCGTGGTCAGCCCGGCTCATGCGTTTGATGTTTTTGTGAATTTCGGCGCCGGATTTCATTCGAATGATGCACGTGACGTGGTTATTGCCAGGCGCGTCAGCGATTCCAGGCGACGATTTCAGCAACAAGGTTTGAGCGAGGAAGAGATTTCCTCACGACTAGCAGCGGCCAATCTCGATCCCGCCATTCGCGATGATGAAACGCTCCCACGCGCCACCGGCGGGGAGATCGGATTTCGCCTGCGCCTGGGCAATCGCGCCAATTTCGGCGCGGCGGCCTGGGGCCTCAATCTCGAGCGCGAGTTCGTGTACATTGGCGACGAAGGCACCACCGAGTTGAGCGGCCGCACGCAGCGCTATGGCCTCGATCTCGAAGCCCGCTTTGGGCTAACCTCCTGGCTTTATGCCGATGCCGACGTCAATTTCTCGCGCGGCAAATTGCGCGACGAGCCGGCTGATGCGAATGAAATTCCATTGGCCCCGCGTTTGACTTCCACCGGCGGCCTCACCGTGAAGCATCCCTCCGGCATGGAGGGCAGTTTGCGCTATCGCCACATTGGCGACCGCCCCGCCAATGAAGCCAACACCGTCACCGCACTCGGCCACACCGTGTTCGATCTCACTGCCGGCTACCGCTTCGGCAGCGTCCAGCTTCATTTGATTTTGGAAAACCTCACCGACGCCGAATGGAACGAAGCGCAATTCGACACGGAATCGCGGCTGCGCAATGAAAGCGAGCCGGTGTCCGAGCTGCATTTCACGCCCGGGAATCCCCGGAACGTGCGGGTGGGGTTGAGTTATTTCTTTTGAGAGGAGACCCTTTTGACCTGAGGATTTCCTGAACCTATAATTGCTGTCTCTCGCGAGGCAGTCTTTCGTATTGAAGCCAGGAGTTGATCTTGCGATCACTCCTGGCTTTTTTGTTTGGCGCGGCATGAAGTGGCGGCGCAGTTGGCGAAAATTCCATGAGAAAGAGTTCCCGCGCCGGTGTCTTTGAGATAAAGCCAATATCAATGCTTGCGTTGCTCATTCTCGGTTCCGGAGAACCAATGACACCAACTTTCAAAAACCTGTCATGGCAGGAACTCTTAAACGCCGGCGCTTTATTTCTGGCGTTAATGGCATTCGCCCTGCTGTTGGCCGAACAGACGGAGCGGGTTCTGTTCTACAAAATTCTTTACACCGCCCGCACCACCATGATTCTGTTCACGCCGGCCATGTGCCTGTATGTGCTGCCGCAGCAATCGCAGAAAAAGCAGAACTACTGGCTGCTCTTTTGGACGTTCAGCTTTCTATCGTATGCCATTCACATTTACTACTCTTTTTTTGTTTTCTTTCACGGCAGTCTCGCGGAGTTTTTTGCTGACCAGGGCATCGCGGTGGCTACGATCAATCTGTTCATCACCATTTGGTGGGCCTTCGAAATCGTGGCCGTGTGGACGCTGTCTTCCCCCGCCAAGTGGCTGCGCCTACAGCGCGCCGCAATTCAAATTATCATTGCTGTGACATTTTTCGCGTCGACCGTTATTCTGCACGGCGTGGACAACAAAGAACCGTTTGTCATTGTGTTGGGCGCGCTGCAAGCCGCCGCGATTCTGGCGTGTGTCGCAATTCGCATAACCGCACGCAAACGGCAATTCGCACTTTGAGCAGACGTCTCTTGATTTTTATCCGGCACGTTGTATTCAGCATGCCAAGCCGCCGTGCTGAGTGCAAGCTTGCATACTTTAATCTCACGCTTCATCAATCACCAAAAGGAGTGCATATGAAGTTCCACCGGAGGATCATTCTCATTGTCGCATGCGCGCTGTTGTCCCTGTTTTTGCTGGGTTGCCCGCCTTCACCATTCGATTGGGGCAACCACGATGTTCTGCGCGACGAGTTGCCGGGACCAACGATCCCGAAATACAACGGACAAGAAATTCCCTATGATGAATATATGAAATGGGTGGCATGGGGCGAGGAGTGGTTTCGCAACGAAACATTCGGCAATGAACGGCTGCTCACCGACGTGACCGGCTTTCTCAACGGCACAGTGGAAGTGCCGGATTCAGGCGGCTGGCGCAAAGAGAGCTTCTTCAAGTTTTTTGTTGAGGCCATCGATGCGCTTGACAGTGTGCGCGGCAATCTCTACAACGGCAACGGCGGCGGGTACACGCATGATTTGGTCGTGACGTTTCCTGCCGGCAGCAAGCTGCACGGCGGTCTGCCTCTGCCGGAACGGCTGCACACCGGTTTGGATGTCGAAGCCAGCGCCACATGGCCGGTGGGCATCGTTGCGGTTCCGGCGCCAGCGCAAGACGAGAAGTTGCCGTATCTACTCGACCCTAATCTCTATGCCGCAGGCGAGCGTGGCGTTGGCACTGCGCCGCCGGAGAAATATCGCGTTGGCATGTCGTGCGCGATTTGCCACTATTCCCTTGATGTCGATTGGGATGGCCGCACCGATCTCCAATCCGCGCGCTTGGGCGTTGCCACACCCGGCACGCCGTTCAAGCCGGAAGATGCGTGGGCGGTTGGCAATCAAGACTTGCACCTCGGTTGGGTTTTCATTTCGGCTTCCAATCCGATAGCCGCGTTGTTCGCTTCCGGCCGGCCGGGGCAAAAAACGCCCGCCGAGGCCAAGGCCTGGATGGAGGAGATTCTGCGCAATTATGAGAGCCGGCCACAGGAAGTCACGAGCGAGATTGTGCGCGGCGTACAGATGATGCCGCGTGGCTACTTTGACGACACGCCGGATGCGATTCACAATCCCTTGCAATATCCGGCGCTCTTCACCCGCCGGAACTGGCCGTTCAACTACGACGGCGTGATGTTGAATGCCTCCGACCGCAACAACAACGTGTGGACGATTTCGTTCGATCCCTCGCAACTCGTGGGCCTGTGCAAGGATCGCGGCGGCAAAACCTCCAAACTGCTTTTTTGGATGAAGCCCGGGATCTTTTCGGTGTTGTCCTCGACACAATATGCCGATTTGATCACACATTATTCCCCCGCGGTGGCGCATGATTCCACGCAGAAACAAAAACTGCGTGACGACATTCTCGGCATCAGCGACGGCATGCCCGGCGTGTTGGACAACGACGCCGTGGTACTGATCGACGATATTCCCGCAGTCGTACCCAAAGAAGTTCTGGAGCATCCCGATAACAAAACCCATCGCCGGGTGCGCAAAGCCGGCGAGTTTGGAGCAGACGGCGGCCAGCGCAGCCAGATGACGGGCATGCTGGGAACGCGCGTGATCACGCCGCGCCATGTGCGCGAGCAATATCCCGTCGAGCAGTTAGCCGCGACCTACGGCCTCAATGCCGACGAATTTGTTTCCGAGGCCGTGAGCTTGATGCTGGATTGGGTGCAACCTCCCACCAATCACACCGCGTTGCTGGCCAATGCCCGCAGCGCCGGCCTGGTGGAAAAGGGCTATGAAGTTTTCAAAGCGCAGGGTTGCGCGCAGTGTCATGCCGGCCCGTTCTTCACGAACAACAAGATCATTCCGCTGCACGAGATCGGCACGAACAGCGCACGCGCCTTGGCGACCGAGCCGCTGCAAACGTTCATCGCGCCGGAGTATGATCCTGCCACCGGCAAAGCCATCGCCAGGGGCTTCTGGGGTTTTCTGGGAAAGTTCTTCGGCAGCAAGCAAAAGTACGGTTACAAAGTCGTCACGCTGCGCTATCTCTGGGGCACTGCGCCGTATCTGCATGACGGCGGGGTGGCGGTGGCGCTTGATCCTCAAGCTGCGCCGGCGGGCGACGACTTGCAAGCGTTATTGCAACGTGACGCTGCAGAAAAAGTCTATGGCGCCGGTCAAATTCTTGCTTATCGCGAAGCGCATCCCGAGTCTTACTTTCGCCCCAATGCAGCGCTGAGTTTGCAAGCGATTTTACTGCAATCCGAGCGGGAGAAAGTGATTGCGGCGAACAAAGAAAAGGTTTATCCGGTGCCGGGCAGCACGGCGCGCGTGGCGATGGAGGACATGAATGTGCAGGGCATTGGTCACGAGTATTGGATTCAAGATCAACCTGGCGGCGATAATATCACGGCGCTGATCGCCTTCCTGCTCGCGCTGGACGACAAACCGGGAGAATAGGCGTTGACCTTATAAATTTTGGCATCCCTGTTCGGCGAGGTTTAGCCACGGCTTTGCCGTGGCTTGACCACGAACAAGTGGTTGAAATCAGCGCGTGTCGCTTCAATTCTGCATGATACCCGCGCCATGAAGCTGGCGGCATTGTAGCAGAGGCATTGATATAACACTTTGTCGTTAGGTTGAGATATGATCTTTCGCTGAGCGCAATGTGGCCGGAGATAATGGATGGTTACCGCGAGAACATGAGATGAACTTGTGCATGTCAAGCGCAGTTTAATAAAACGACACGGGTTCCCTTCCCTCTTCTGTCAAAGCGCTAAGGAGTTCATATGAAAAAGCTCCGATTCATTTCTGCATTCATGTTGTTCAGCATTGTGACCTCCGCCTGGGCGCAAGCCCCTGGTACTGCTGCTGCAACATTTCTACTCATTCAGCCTTCTCTGCGCGCCAACGGCATGGGCGGCACATCCGTTTCCTCCGTGGAAAATGATGCTCTTGGCATCGCCTTCAATCCTGCGCGATTGGGTGTTTGGGCTAATGAGAGTTTTTTCATAGCGGAATTTTATCCCGCCAAAAGCGACTGGTTGGCGGGCTTGGCCTCGGATATTTTTTATGACGCCAAGACGTTTGTCGCGGGCTATAATCTCAAAAAACTCGATCATCGCATTCCCGTGAGCCTGGGCGTTGGCTATACACACGTCAATCTTGATCTCGGCGAAATCGCCGTTACTGGCCCGGATGATCCCACGACACCAATTGGCGTATTGCATATCGTTGAGAGGGCCAAGCTCTGGACTCTCGGGCTGGGCTTCGATTATTGGATCAAAGCTGGATTCGGGTGGAATTTCGAAAGTATTGAGTCGGGTCTAGTCCCCGCCATAATTGAAAATCAGGTTTATCCTGCCTCGACCAATATCAAAGCGCATGATTTTGGCGTGGTTTTGTATGCCCCCGGCGAGGAAATCATTGCGCGTCTCACCGGCAAGACACTGGAGCTTCGTGCGAGATCGCGCACAGTTTTCGGGCTGGGTTTGGGCTACTCAAAAGCAATATCGGCAGCATGATAAGCCATATTGATATCGCCCAACCGGACCCTCTGCCGCGCACCGCGAGAGTGGGATTGAGCTTGAACGCAGGGCTGGCGAGCACGCGCCACGGCCGCCCGTGGCGTCTCGTCTCGCTCGAGCATCAGTTTGAAGCTGAGCAGTTGCTCGTGCGCAGGGTTGATCGCCACAGCGTCACGTTTGCCCATTTCCTGGGCGACATTAAATTCTTCAAGAACGTGATCCTGCGGCAGGAGAATTCCAAAATCATTGCCAAAATCGGCTGGGAATTAGGGGCCAATGAGTTCGCTTTTCTCCGTTATGGCCATTACAAAGATCCGCTCGGCCGGGTCGATTATAGAACCTTTGGCGCGAGCATCAGTTCTTATGGTTTGCTCAATGCTATCTTTCAGCCCACACCGCGCAGCCCAATCTGGATGCGCTGGTTGACGGAACACATCGATGTACGCTATGATTACAGTAGTTATGATTTTGAAGAGGGCCATCCGTTGTCGCGAACGGATTTTCACGGGATGCGGATACGATTGTTCTGAGGAGAACATGATGACTGAAACATACTCATCGTTGCTGACCGGTTTGGTTTCCGGCGCCATCACCGCAGTGATTACCTACTTTGTCACACTGTCGAAAGCGCGGCTGGAGTTGACCATTGAATATGACAAGGACCTGCGCAAGAGCCGGCTGGAGGCTTATCAAAAATTGTGGAAGATCATGAAGCCGTTGGCGCGCTATTCAGCCGAGAGGCCACTTACCCATCAAATTGTAAAACAAACCTCGGAAGCGATGCGGGATTGGTATTTCGATGCCGGCGGCATCTTCTTGTCGCGCGCCAGCCGCGCGCCGTATTTCGCCTTCAAACAAGAAATGCAGGCGATCATCGACGATTCCGACTTGCAGGATGCAACGGACGCGCCGCTGGCAAAGGAATTGATTCACACGCTGCACGAAAGAGGAACATTGCTGCGCGCGAGTCTGTCTGATGATATTGGCACGAGAAAAGGCCCGTTTGTTTAAACGGAATGGCGCTGTGTCCCGCGAAGGAATGCCATTTAAACAACGTACCCATTTCCAGCAACCGCTAATGAACGCGAATGTACGCTAATATATTTCTAATTCGCGTTTGTTAGCGGTTTGAGATATGGGAAAGTTGTTTGATTCTGATTCCCAAGATCGAGCGACTCAGAAAACGGTTTTTTGCAAATTCGTCACCGCGGGGCACAGCGCTCAAAAATAATTCCCAAACCCTCCAGTGTCAAATCCGGCTCGACGCGCTCAACGGTGTCAAGGTAAGGTAGGAACACATTCGCCAACCCGCCAGTGGCGACAATGCGCGTGTCCTCGCCTAGCTCGCGTTTGATGCGGCGATTGAGGCCGTCGATCAACTCCACGCCGCCGAACATCAATCCCGCTTGAATACTCGTCTCTGTCGTCTTCCCGATGACGCTTGAGGGAAATTCTAACTCGACGCGCGGCAGTTTGGCCGACACATGATGTAAAATAGTTGCCGTGGTTTCGGGTCCCGGCGCAATGATGCCGCCGAGATACTCCGCATTCTTGGTCACCACGTCGAAAGTTGTGCCCGTGCCAAAATCCACCACCACCAACGGCCCGCCGAATTTATCATAACCCGCCACGGCATTGCAGATGCGATCCGCGCCCACTTGCCTGGGATTCTCATACAGTATTTTGATGCCGGTATCCAAATCCGAAGACACATTCACGAAAGGAACGCGCAAGCGTTGTTGAAGCATGCGCTCGAAAACCGGCGTGAGATGGGGCACTACCGAGCTGAGCGCACAGCCTTGCATTTGATCGAGGCGGAAGCCCTCCGATTCCAGCATCATCTTCAACATGATCCAGATTTCATCGCTGGTGTGGGCGTTTTTGCTGTGCAGCCGCCACCGGGCTTTAAGCTGGCGCTGCTCCAGCAAGCCCAGCGTGATATTGGTGTTGCCGATGTCGATCACCAGAATCATGCCGCCTCCCGCGCCAGCGTAATCTCGCCTGCCGAAAAAAATTGCGAGGTGCCGTTGGACAGGCGCAAAATCAATTCGCCGCCGTCGCCGACGCCCTCGAACACGCCTGTGGTCATGCGCTTTAATTTTTCTTTTGTGCCCAGCGTCACCGTCA
The DNA here is from genome assembly GCA_030263535.1 of Cytophagia bacterium CHB2. Taxonomy (NCBI): domain Bacteria; kingdom Pseudomonadati; phylum Bacteroidota; class Cytophagia; species Cytophagia bacterium CHB2. The sequence goes on along the minus strand of SZPB01000043.1, from coordinate 2,628 downwards.
AATGCTGGCCGAAATCATAACAGTGGCTGCACCATGCGGCTTTGAGCAGCGCCAGTTTGCTGCGCAAATTGCCAAAAAGATCCCGCTCGAGCAGAGTGAGCAAATCGATCAACAAGTGCTGGCGGTCAACAAACTTGCCGCAGGCTTGCGCCAGCGAAGTCGCACGTGATCGCAGCGCCGGCGCAAACTCTTGTTCGGTTTGCAAAACGTTCACCCCCACGCCGGCAATAACGGCTTCGATTTCATCCTGCACGATTTGAGTTTCGCATAAAATGCCGCAAACCTTCTTGCCGTTGAACATTACATCATTAGGCCATTTGACGTGAAACCCCTCGCCGCCGATTTTTGCAAACGCTTCTGCCGCCACAGCAGCAATCGCCAATGAGATAATGCCGATATTCTCCGGCGCAAGTTGCGGCCGCAGTAGAGTGGAAAACCAAAGGCCTTTGCCCGGCGGCGATTGCCAGGGACGTTGCAGGCGCCCGCGCCCGGCAGTTTGTTCATCCGCCAAAACCACGGTGCCGGTGGCCGCGCCGCGCCGCGCAATGCGTTTGAGGAAGTCGTTCGTCGAAGTAATGCGATTAAAAATGACGAGATTTTTTCCCACAATCCGCGTCGGCAGCAGGGCTTGCACAGCCTCCGGCTGCCAAAATAGCGTTTCAGTACGACGGCTCATATGAATTTGATCGTGACGTTAAGCACCAGGCAATTCTTGGGTTTCGCCGTCAGCGGGCTGCCGTGACGAATACGAGAGTACAAAAACAAATCTTCAGACTCAAGTATAAATTCCTGGCGCAGCTTCATGCTTTCTTCAATAAGGCAATCTGGCCGGCGTGATACAAATCATGTTGAATCACGCCGTGCAACATGAAATAAATCGAATAAGGCTCGCCTGGAACGCGCTCGCTCAAGCGCGCCTCCGTCAGCTCTGAAATGGCCTGCCGCAGTTCGTGCTGGCCGCGCTCCAAGGCTGCCAATGTATTTTGCCAGGCGGCCTCGCTGGTGTCAGTCACTGCCGGCCATTCGTCCTCAAGACGCGCTTTGAAAACCTCGCCCGCGAGTCGCCGGCGCAAACCGTTTTCCCAGAAAGCGATGTGCTGCACGATTTCCCAAATGCTGTGCGCGTTGGGCAAAGGTTTTGCCGCAGCTTGAACTGCCGTAACGCCGGCGAGCACTTCCTTCACCGATGGGCCATGCCAGGCCTCGCCTTCGTACGCACGTTTGAGTTGATCGAGAATGCGGTTGATTTCAGACATGATTTTCTCCGATGATTTGTTTGTGATTCTTTTCTGCTTTTACCGCCTCGCGTTGCTATCTGATGAATAAGCGTTCTTGCTCTGTTGCCTCTGAAAGCGATGGGAATTTGTTTTCTACCTGAATTTTGCACGGTATTTGTTCTCACCTCCGCCTGCGATTGAAATCGCGGGCTAAAAGTTTAAGTCGGCTCAAGCCGACTTTTCACCCGTGAGGCGGAGGTGAGCAAAAAAATATGCAAAATTCAGGTTCTACGCGGGCCAAGCTTGTCGAAGCCAGGTCACATTTCGACAAGCTCGCGGTGTAGTTTGGCCGGGTTCCCTCACCGTTTGAATCTTTTGCGAGAGTGTTCTCAATCAACCCCGGTGAATTACTGTCTTTATCAACCCAAGCCAGCACTCGCTTTTTCAAACCTCGTGGTTTTCGTGCATTGTGGCTCAGGAGGAATCAGATAAAAGAACGCCATCTAAATAACCTACCCATTTCCTGGAACCGCTAGTTAACGTGAATGCACGCGAATCAATTTCTAATTCGCTTTTATTCACGGTTTGAGATGCGAAAGTTATTTAATTCTGATTCCAAAAGTGGGATCGAACTGCTGAGGTTTGGCATTTAACTCGACAAGAGTAGCCTAATTTTACCGGCTAAAATGTGACAAGTTAATTCACAATTATCAATAAACAAGTTAAGGCCAGGCAACCGCATCGCTGTGCTCGCGCGGTTGGTTCATAAAAACCTTGCTTTTCTGATGGGGTTCGAATATCATAGCGCGGATTAATTGCAATGCCAGGACTGATGAGCGGCTAATCGTCAACTGCCAATGAGTAATGATAAATCTTCGTGATTATAAAACATTTGGTCAAAAGCCTGTATCAAATTTTGAAATAGGATGAATATGCCCGCGGGTTCTTCCCCCAGTGCGGATGAACGCAAACTCGCATTTCGCAAACTGAAAGCCGAGAAATTCAGCCGCCATTTTTTGTTGATCGTGCTGGTCGCCACGATGGTGGTGTTTTACAACGTCGTCAGCATTTTCATTGTGCCCGTTCTGCTCGCCGCCGTATTTTCGGCGCTGTTTTTTCCTTTTTATGAGCGGCTGCTCGGCGTCTTCAAAGGCCGGCCCGGCATCAGCTCGCTGGCTTGTTGCGCCATTTTATTGCTAGGCCTGCTCATTCCGGTTTATGTGCTCGCGGCCATGGTGGCGCAGGAAGCCATTGCCTTTTTTCAGACGGCGCAAACCGAAATTCAAAGAATCATTGCGCAGGGCGAGACCAGCTTTTTTGGAAAATTCCTGGATTCCCCGCTGGCGCGCGCGCTGAATCTGGCGGAAATCGATTGGCATTCGTACTTGCAGGAGAGCGCCAAAACCCTGGG
>SZPB01000042.1 GCA_030263535.1 Cytophagia bacterium CHB2 | reverse complement strand
ATCGGCAAGAAAAAACCGGCAGTGAGGATGTAGACCCGCGAGGCCACGTGAAAAAAACGACCAATGAAATTCAAGCGTTGATTACCCTGCTGGGCGATGACGACACAAAAGTGCGCGATATCGCGCGCGAGCATCTGCTGCAAATCGGCCAGGATGCCGCAACCTATTTACGGCAAGCGGCAAACGCGGATGTTGACGGAAAAACTCGCATCGAAGCGCGTCACGTGCTGGCTAAAATTCGGCAGGAAGATGTGATCAACTCGTTTTATCAGCTCGGCCTGCTCGATGACGAGCAGATCGATCTCGAACATGCCGTGTTTTTGCTGGCGCGCGTCGGTTACCCGGATTTGGAAGTTGCGCCGTTCCAAAAAGAATTGGACGAGCTGGCGCGCAGCGTGCGGCCGCGGCTGGCGGATGCCCGGCACACGCAACCCGGCCGCGCTCTGGTGGAGGCCATCAATCATACCTTGTTTGTGGAAGAGGGCTTTCACGGCAACGTTGACGAGTATTATGATCCGGACAATTCCTATCTCAATCGTGTGATCGAGCGCCGCACCGGCATTCCCGTGAGTCTTTCCGTCGTGTATTTGCTCATCGCCCGGCGCTTGCAAGCCCCGATCTATGGCGTCAACCTGCCCGTGCATTTCATCTGCCAATACCGCGCGGCTGATGAAACGTTTTTCATCGATCCGTTTCATCAGGGCCGTGTGATCACGCGCGCCGAATGCCTGAAATTGTTGCACGGCTCCGGCATAAAATTCGAAGAGAACATGCTGCAGCCGGTGCCGGCGCGCAAAATCATTGCGCGCATGGTGCGCAATCTCGTTTTGATTCATGCCCAACAAGAAGAATCAGCCCAAGCGGCATTGTTGGATCGTATTTTGAAAATGCTGCGCGTACAAGAATAAATATAAGGAAACCTCATGCATTGCAGTCAATGCGGCGCCGAGGTCGCGCCGAGCAGCCGTTTTTGTTCGAATTGCGGCGCCAACGTCGCACAACAGATGAATGAAAAAAAATGTGCCGCGTGCGGCGCGGCGCTAAAACCGGGCGCAAAATTCTGCCAAAGCTGCGGACAACCGGCAAGTCAAACCGCGCCGGTTGCGGCTCCCGTGCAAACCGCGCCGGCGGAAGAGCTTCAAGAACCCGAGCCTACACCGCGCTCGCCGTGGGTCACGTTGTCGTTGTTTCTCAGCATTCCGATTGTCGTCGGCATCATGTTTTTGCTTTTTTACCCGCGCTCGAATCCCCAACCGGTAATGTCGCAGCAAGCGCCAAGCGCAATGCCACAGGAAACCCAACAAAACGGGCAGGACCCGTTCGACATGGAATCAATGATGCCGGTGTTTCACCAAATTGATTCCCTTAAAAACGCGGTCAAAGAAAATCCCCAAGACACCAATGCGCTTTTGCATTTGGCCGCGTTGTTCGATATGGCCGGCAAATACGATCAAGCCGCGGAATATTATCGCAACTTGCTGGCCGTGACCCCGGAAAACGTTGAAGCGCGCATGAATCTTGCCGGCAATTACTTCAATCTCAAACAAAACGAGGCCGCGATTACGGAATTGGAAACCGCGCTCAAACACCGTCCAAATTATGATTACGCCATGTTCAATCTCGGCGTGATCTACGCCTCGATTCATGAGCATGAGAAAGCCGCGGAATGGTGGAACAAGGTTATTGCGCTGGACGCGTCAAGTGAGCTGGCCACGCGTGCGCGCGAAAGCATGAAAACGTTGGAACATTGAACTGTTGCTCGTTGCTGGTCGCTGGTGTCGCATCCTGCCAGCCAGCAACCAGAGCCGAGAAACCAGCACCCAGAAATCACTGAAGGAGGAAAAGGTAAATGCCCACCGTTTACTTCGAAGCCGAGAATCGCAAAGTCGAAGTGCCTGCCGGAACCAGCTTGCGCAAAGCCGCAAAACAAGCGGGCGTGAGCGTGTACGGCAGCGTCAATAAAATTATCAACTGTCGCGGCTTTGGCTTGTGCGGCACGGACAGAATCGCCGTCAAGCCGGGAGAATGTCTCAGCGCGCTAACTTTTTTTGAGAAGCTGCAATTGGGCGATGCTCCGAAGGAACGCTTGGCATGCCAGGTAAAAATCACCGGCGACGTCACGGTCAACACCGCGCCGGCTATGGCCTACGGCCTCGAGATGAAGGAGAATGTCAAATTCGGCGCCATTGCCTTATTTTTCGGCGCGCTGACGCTGGGCACAGTTCTCTTCATGGTTTTTGAGATGATCGGCAAACCGCTTTTCTAAGGAACGCCATTTAAATAACCTACTCATTTTGGGAACCGCTAATAAACGCGAATATTCGCTAATCTTAAAATTCGCGTTTATTGGCGTGCATTCGCGGTTTGAGATTTGGGCAAGTTATTCAATCGACAATCCTAAGGAGATTCGCCATGTTCAAAACCGCGGCACTCGAAAGCTTGCCGGCCGCGCGGCCGGTCTCCAGCACCACCGCCAAAACAGAGTTGCAAACAAAAGAGCCGATAGCTGAAGATGCCTACGGCTATTGGATCTACTGCGACAATTGCGGCACAAAACTGCAAAACTTTCGCTGCCGCTTGGTCTGCCCCACGTGCGGCTTCTTTCACAGTTGCTCAGAGCCGTGAAGCGTGATTGAGTTTGCTGAAATGGAAATGCCCTGATAGGTTGCTCTATCAGGGCATTTTTGTTTGCGTTCGAGATATTCTTGGTAACGCCGGCGGGATTCAACATCTAACCGTTTGCCGAAGCGGGACTCATGAAACGCCTTGATTTTTGACGCCGTGTTCGTTATTCTTGCCTTGTTGAATTCAGCCTGCAAGGCCATGTTTCGTAATTCATATGAGTCCATTCTTGGGGAGGAACTCTAATGGCGCTCAAACTCATTCAGCAAGATGTCTCGACTCTGCGTGAAGCTTATGAAGAACGCAAGGAGGAATATGACACCCTGCGGGCAGCGGGAAAATGGTCGGGTGCGGTCTTATACGCTGGGACTCTGCTTGAACTGGTGTTAAAACTGGCAATTTGCAAGCATCTGGGCGTTGCCAACCTGCCGGTAGCTTTTCAAGTTCATGATCTTGAATTCTTACTTTATTGCTCCGGGCAACAAGGCGCTTTTTCCAGCAACATCGTACTACAGAAAAATTTCAGATTTATCGTTGATCATTGGTCAACATCTCTGCGATATGAGGGTGCAGCCTGCTCGAAACAAGAAGCAGATGAGTTTGATCGAGCACTCTTCGATTCTGCCAGTGGTGTTATCACATTCTTAACGCAATATTTTTGAGGTAAAATATGAAGACAAATCTTTTGAAGGACCTGCGCGCCGCCATTGAACAATGGGCGCAGGATCGAAACATTGAAATCATACATCTTGAAGTCAAATACAGCGGTATCGGATCGAACGTTCACATCCGTGTGGTGGCGCGGCATGGGTTCGAGAATTGGCCCCGCTCCGATCGCGAAAATCATCTTTTCGATTTTTTGCACGCGAAAATAAACCGGAATGGCAATCTCTTTATCAGCAGCTTGATCGCCTTAACGGAAGAAGAATTTGAACAAGTCGAAGGTGCTGAAATTTATTGATAAAGCTGGTTACGATTATGTCAACCGCTCCAACGCGGCCAGCGCCTCCTGCGCATGCTCGCCCCAGGGGAAGCGGTCGAGGTATTCTTGATAACGCTGCCGGGCTTCGGCGATGCGGCCAGTTCTTTCGAGAATACGAGCAAGTTTTAATATAGCACCAGACATTCGAGAAGGCCGCTCATCAAGCTTGATCGCGACTTCGTACTCTGAAATGGCAATTTCAGGTTGGTTGAGATATTCACTATAGATATCTCCTAAACCAATATGCAGTGGACCATAGTCTGATTGAATGTTAATCGCTAATTGAAATTGGTTCAAGGCATTTTCATAATCTTTCTTTTCTAAAAAAGTTCGCCCGAGTTGATAATGTCTCCAAGCTGTTCCTTTTCCCAAACTCAGCGCTTTTCTCAATAATTCTTCAGATTCCTTCAAATTATTCATAGTTCGATATGCTTTACCAGCGCTTGCCAATATCCATGCATCTTCGGGTGCAATTCTCAAACATTCGTTAAAATGTGCAATACTGTTATCAATATCGCCACACATTTCATAGGTTATAGCTAATAGGCATCGTAACCGAGCGTTGTGCGATTGTTCGTCTACTAAAGGTTTGACAAAGGCTTGGGCTCGCCCTGAATAATCAAGCCAAAGAAGCATTATAGCAAACCGCTCTAATGCACGGGAACTTTCATTGTGTACCAGACAGAAGAGTTTAGATAGTTTTGCTTGAATTCTTCCTTCGATTGATAAAATCGCTGTTGTTTCTGAATAGAATTTTCCCAACCAAGCCCCTTGGCTTATATCCAAACCTGTTTTCAAGTTTTGAATTAGCCTTGTTGCCAAATCCTCAACGCTTTTCTCTTCAACTCGACGTGAATATGAAACACACCTCGCCGCCAAATACAAATCGCCTTTCATCACCTCCCTCACCACCTCCGTCGCATCTTCTACCAACCCGCACACGAACACCAACACCTCCGCCCATTCGGGGTCGCTGACATGCTTCAAAACATATTCGATTGATTGATGCAGCGCCACTTCGCGTGCGAAAAAATATTCCTGCACGGCCTGGTGAAAGAAGCCGGTTTGGCCCGCGCTTTCACGCAACAGGCCGTGGTGCAGGAATTCGCGATTGAGATCAGCGACATTGAGATGCTGCTGCGCTTCGTTCTTGCTCTGCAATTCTGCCAACCGGATGGACATGACGGCCGCGGCTTCATCCGCCGAGAGCAACGTCCGGCTGGTGCCGAGACGCCATGCCAGAGCCGAGAGGATTTCTTTTTCCACACGAACCGAGCCGGCGCCTTTCACGCGCGCCCATTCGCTCAAATAACGATCAATAAAACGATCGAACAACTCCGCACGATTCTGCGGCGGGTTGTCGCTGGCGCGCAGCTCGTCCGCCAACAGGGTGAGCATGAGCGGATTGCGGCACAGGTCGCGCGTGTATTCGTCCAACCCTTTCCACGCCGGCTGCGCCTTCTCCGCGCCGATCTCGATCTCCAACACCTTCGAGGCATTGAAGCTGCTCAGTCGCTCCAACTGAAACGCCGTGAATTCGCGGCGCAGTTCCTCGCGATAGATACCGGGCCGGCAGGCCACGACAAAGCGATTATGGGGAATCTCGTGCACGAGATGGCGAAGGTGATGCACGACTTCATCATACGCCTCACCGACTTCATTCAAGCCATCGAAAAGCAACAAACATCCGCCGGCAGCGAGACGTTTGTGCACATCGACATCATGCACACCGCGCACACTCGCGGTAATCAATCGCCACAAGCCGTGTTTTGTGTCGCTGGCAGCAACTGTGGGATATGCTGAGAGATCGACAAAAATGGGAAGATTGAAATCCTCCGGCTCATTGAGTCCCGGCTCTTTGCCTTCGCCGCGCCACACCGCATATTCTGATGCAAGTTTCTTGAGTGACGTGGTTTTGCCCGCGCCCGGCTCGCCCAAAATGAGAAGTCGCGGAAACGTCTTGACCGCGATGCTCACTTTCATGTTGCGCGGCCGTTCGGCCTCGACTTCTTCGAGAAACAGCGGCGGCAAGGCAAGCGTGCGCAGGCGCAAAGGCCGCGCGGTTTTTTGCAATTCGGTGCGGCAGAATTCGAGATGTTCTGTGAAGGCGCTGAGCGGCGGGATTTCTTCCACCGCCCGGGCGCTGGGAGCGCCCGGGCGGTTGTCCGGAACCAATTTCAACAGCCAATCAGTGATATGCTGGCGCAACAACGAGGCAAAATGCTCGGGGTCGCGATAGTTGGCGTAAAGCGCAAGCCGGCCGTCTTCCACTTGCTGTTTGAATTCGAGTACCTTGTGCAATTGCGGGCCGGGATCAGCGAGAAAATCCGGGTGCACCTCGCGAAAGTAGAGCATGATTTCCGGAGCGCTCTCTTTCGCATAGCGCTCGCGCGCGAGATTGAATTCCTCCAGCGTGCCGGACTCTGCTTCGCCGGTGGGCAAGCCGAAGCGCCGCCATAAAATGCCGACGAGCAAATCGCATTCGATTACGAGTTGATTGATGCGGGCCTGGCTGCGGCCCATGCCGGGCGCGGCGTGCGTTTCCCAACCCGTGGCTTCGAGATCAAAGCCGTGTTTGTGCGCCAACGCACGCAGGCTGAGAATCTCGTCGCGCGCTTTCTCGCGTTCGAGCATCACATCGCCGGGCGAGGCGATGAAGACTTTCAGGAGCTTTACGGTTTGGCCGGGCATGCTGAAAAGGAGTGATGGATTACTGGATTGTTGGGTACCCCATTTCAGTTTTCTTCATTTTGAGAATAGCCTTTGTCCGCAGAGTGAGGCCTAACCAGCTTCCTGCAATTCTTCACGAATGACGCGCCGGAGAACATTCTCGATGTTCTGGTCGCGAATTTTTGTCTTCAATGCTTCATTGATGAGTCTTTGAAAATTTCGCCCCCGGGCTTGCGTTTTGAAATACGCCACCACGCCGGCATCCAGCGTGAGATTCACCTGGATCTTGCCTTTGGACACAGCTTTTCCGCCGATGCGCAACGTTGACCGCGTGATTTGTTTGGCAGTAATTTCGGGGATTTCGGACAAATCGATATCATCGTCCCGCATCTTGTTGATGCGCTTCCAATCAGTTCGAGAGGTTTTGGAAGAAGATCTTTTGCTCATGTTTAGTGGCCTTTCGCATTGAAATAATACGAATTGTTTTGTCTCTCTCGGTATGGGCAATCACGCAAACGACGCCTCGTAACAAACCCATCGTGATGAATCGTTCTTCTCCATAGTCAAAACGATCGTCGTTGATAATAAATGTCAACCCTGAAAACACCAGCTCCGCATCGACGAAGTCCAAACCATGCTTTTCAATGTTGGCTTTCCGCTTCTTTTCGTCCCAGGTGAATTTCATGAACAACTATAAGGATTATCGCCCGCATTTTCAAGAATGATTTTGAGCATCTTAAAAAAGCTGCAGAAGTTACTTCGGCAGCCCGAGCTGCTCGCGATACGGCGCATCATTATTGCCGTGCAATTGCCAGTAAGGCAGGCGCAGGGTTTTGATCAACTCGCCTTCGCCGCCGTCGCTGGATTTCCATTTGAGAATGCGATGCGGATAGGCTTTCTCCACCCAATACATTTCGGTGCGACTGCCGACCTGCCAGGTCCAGCGCCAACTCGGCGCGTTGCCCTCGCTCAGCTTCACGACTTCGCCCTCATCTTTGATGATCGAGCCGCCTTGAAACTCTACGTCTTGATGTCCGGAGCGCGAGGCCCAGGCACTGGGCAAAATTTGCAACGCGCGGCGCTGCCCGGCAGACAAAACTTCGCCTTTCAGCTCGCGAATCCAAATTAGAAGATTGTCTTCGAACGCGGCGTTGGCCGGCAATTTGATGGATCGTTTCTGATCGCCTTCACTTTGAAAGTAGCTGTGCAGCGTAAGTTCGACTTGATCGCGCTGCGGGATCAGCATTTGATAAACATGGCCGCACCATTCCTGCGCCGTGAACGAGATCTTGAGCGGCTCAAACGGCGGGCGGCCAAATTCAGATTCGATGCTGCTGAATGTCGAGGTCAAAAGCGAATAGTCATAAATGCCGGTGGGAAATTTCACGACATGATTGAGCTTCATCACCGGCGCGCGGTCGGCCGGCGGAATTGCCTCGGACTCGACTTTGATGCGCGTGGTGCGGGAGATTTCCTCCGTCACAAAAACCAAAACCGCATTACCCTCCCGCAATTCGCCGTAGCGTTGGGTTTTCGTTTGATAAGACGACAACTCGGCTTTGCCGTCGCCCCACCATCCCCAGAAATCCTGCGCCGCTGAAGGCGCAACATTCATTACCAGCAAACCTGCCAACATGGTCTTGAGCATCAAATTTTTTTTCATATCTGCTCCATTAGAGATTCACATGAGCCTAGTCCCGGCGTTGCACACGCGGGTATGTTGAAACTCGTGCACGGTTACCTCAACTTTCATGACTGTTTTACCTGTCATTCCGATGGAATCTTGTGAAGCATATGGCCAAGAACGAATTTTCTCAAGATCTTGCTGGATGACATTTACAATGTATGGTTCTGCAAATTAAGGTAACAGTCACGACGCAAGAAATTTAGCGATCTTCGTGCGTGAAAGCAAGGCATGCTTTCGCGCCTCCCCAATAAAAACAGCCAACGGCTGCCATCCTTAACAATCCGTTGGCTGTTTTTAATCCTTGCTGCTGCAATGGCTGAAAATGTCACTTCTTGAGTTGGAGGCGCATGATCGTGGCGGTCGCGCAATCGTTCGAGGTGAACTCAGCGGAAGCGCGCACGGCCGGCGGCACGTCATCACGCGCGATCTCCTGAAAACCGGCGGCCGCCGCCATCCCGGCAATCGTCGTCGTCAAGAGATAAAACGTTTGGACGCCGCTTTTTTGCGCCCGCTCAAGCAATGCCTGCCACAGCCGCTTGCCGATTTTTCTTCCGCGCCAGCCTGAAGCCACGGCGAACGAGCGCAGCAAGCCCTCGCGGCCAAAGCGTTCCATCGCAAACACGCCAATGAGATGGCCGTTGTGCTCCGCGACAATGGCATTTGCCAGCGCATTCGACAAACCAATTTCAGGCAGGTTGCTCGCCTGCAACAAGTTCACGATCACATTATAATCTTTCTGCGTTGCTTCGCGCAACGTGACGCCGGGCTGTTCGTTCGGCAGCGGCTTGCGGCCAACAACTTTCGTGCTTGCAATTTTGACTTGTTCGAGGATTTGCGGATTGGCCTCGATCATCGGGCCATAAACATTCTGAAGACTTTCATCGCCAAGCACAAAACCGCGCACCATGTCCGTGTCATAATCCAACCGCGTTTCGACTTTGACGTCGGCGAGTCCGGCTTGCGTCAGCATACGCAAATAATCCGCGGTCGGAATCGCACCGCCGACGCAACCACAGTAAGAAGCCGAGTCATTCTTGATGAAATCCGGCAAGGCGTCGGCAACAATGTCGCTAATCGAGATGCGGCCGCCCGGTTTGAGCACGCGCTGAATCTCCGAGAAGACTTTGGCTTTGTCGGGCGAGAGATTGATCACGCAATTCGAGATCACCCAATCGACGCTGTTATCCGCCGCCGGAATGTTCTCCGCATCGCCCTGACGAAATTCGACGTTGGTGTAACCGCCTTGCGCGGCGTTACGGCGCGCGGCCTCGAGCATCGCCGGCGTCATATCAATGCCGATGACTTTGCCGGTCGGGCCAACTTTCTGGGCAGCGATGAAGCAGTCAATGCCCGCGCCGGAACCAATATCGAGCACGGTTTCGCCGGCTTTGACTTCAGAGAACGCGAGCGGATCACCGCAGCCGAAACTTTTTTCCGCCGCCGCTGTTGGAATAGAGGAGAGCACGTCCTCACGATAACCAGCCATTTGCGGAATGGTCAGTGTTGCCGCGGTGCCTTTGGTGCAACAACCGCTGCTGCGCTGGCCGGTGACAGCCTTGGCGTAGTAATCTTGCACAAGAGTTTTGACCTCAGTTTGATCGACTTGCTTGGGCGGCACGGCGCCGCCGCAACACCCGCCACCGGTGGCGAGTTTGAGCTTGGAAGGTGTGGCTACGTCAGACATTTTTTGTTCCTTTCAGATTAAGAATTTGAATGTTTTGTGGCACTTCGACTTTGTCCGGGCAACAACTGGTAGCCAGCCAATCTTGTACGGCAACAGAAAGCAACTCCAGGCCTTCCAGGATTTGTTCGCGTTTTTCCGCGGGAATGCGTTCGAGAATCTGGCGTTGGCTGGCGCGCAGGTCGGTGAGAATTTCCTTGCGCATCTGCTCGCCGCTGTCACTCAGGTGCACAATGATCTCGCGCCGGTCGCGCGCGCTGGCCCGGCGCTCGACCAAACCACGTTGCACCAGCGGATCGATCACGCGCGTGCACGTGCTTTTGTCGAGAAAAAGATATTTGGCGAGTTGCACCATTGTCATCTCGCCGTTTTCGCCAAGCGCATCCAGGGCATAACATTGTGAGACTGAGATGCCGCAACAGCAGATTTCATTGCGATCGCGCATTTGATATTTGCGCATCACCTCTTGCATGAGTCGCTGCATGCGCTCAACTTGCGTTTCCAGTTTTTGTGTTGTTTTCATGGCAAACAGATACGATTGCTGATTACAATAGTTGCATTATACAACTAAAATAATAAAAAAATCATCCCGGTCAAGAGATTTCTTGACAACAGCGGAGAACAAAGCCTATATTCAAATGACTTTAAGGTGAAGCAATTCTATCTAATTGTTATTTTTTTGTTTTACCGGGAACACTTTTGTTCACTTTTAGGTGAAATGAAAGTTCCGACTAACCGTTCATCACACGGATTGGGAAAAACTTACTGCGAATCGACGGATGAAGTCTGCGTCGAGAAACTCACCGAAAATTCTGGCTAAAGCTTTTATAGTAAAAAATCGTCTAATCGAATAGTAACGGCATGCCCTTTAGATTATTGTATAAGCGCTCGCCTCACGCACCGCAACTTCGGAGAAAAATGAGATGAACGATCCTCGTGAAAAGAAATGGCCGGGCTGGATCGAAGTCAGCCAAAACACCCTGCAATTGATTTTGGGCGTCATCCAGCTCCTACCGTTCATCAGCGCCGGCGTGGGTATTCTGGTGGCCTATTTCAGCGGCGTCAACAAATGGGCGATCATCTCGCTAGGCGTGGCGATCATCTCGTTCGGTGTGGCGTTTCTCACGCGCAACCGGTTGCAGGATCGCACCATGATGTTCGTTAATCCGACGTTGTGGATCGAGCGCGACGAGGTGAGTATTGCGGTTTATCCCGACCGTCGCGTCGTGAAGCGCCGCTATGAGTTCAAAGCATTGAAGCGCGCGGAACGCTATCGTTTCAAATTCCGCTGGTCGGGATCAGAACATATTAAAGTGATGTTGGAAGCCACTGACGATGCGCTCATCAAAATTACCGGACCGAAAGTGCAGAAAAGCTGGCATCGCTACGAAGTTCGGTTCAAAGAAACGCTCAAACCGGGCGAGAAAAAAACGGTGATTATCAACTATGAGTTGCCCGACCGCAGCGGTGAGTCGGAGCCGTATCATTGTGTCTCTTACGGCCATGTCGCGGGATGCCGTGAGCTGATTTATCGCCTGTCTTTTCCGGAAAACGAGGCCAGGCACGACGTATATTTGATTCATTACGATGCGGATTGGGTCGTGCAAAAAGGCTTGCCGATCGGCATCGATGCCGATGATAACGAATTTCGCGCCGAAGTCAAACCCGAGCCAGGCATGCGTTACTCACTCGAGTGGCAGGAACGCTAAACAAAAATGCGCGAAGTTAAATCGTGGCGGTCCTTCCGCATTTGCAGCATATTTGTGATACAATAAGAGCGACAAGTGATAAGTTTTGGAAGTACCAATCAATCATCATGAGGTTTGGGGTATGTTCGAAGAGTGAAGAAGCGCAGCCGCCGCGTCGCAAACACGACACAAGATTTTGCAGGCGATCTCTTTGAGTTGTGATACGTTAAAGAGATCGCCTTTTTGTTGCGAAATTTTAACAGTTGGGAGTGATGTTTGTTTCTTGAGGAAGGGGTAAGCGGGTATTGCCGTGCCCAGGGAGAAGATCAACAACAAAGCTGCGAAGCCGAGACGCGCCTGTCCGCACCGAGCGTCTTATTCTTCATCCATGAAAATGGCCCTCAGATACGATCTTGTTCACGACGGGCAGCCCGGGACGGGCTGGTTCGTTCATGAACTCACGGCGAGAGCGAGAACCTTCGCCGCAAGTGATCACGCGCAGCATTAACCGAGTCGGAAAATTGTAAGTAGATCGCGCGATGGTAAGACGGCGCAATGTAACGCGCCAGTGCCTGATTGTCAAGTTCGAATTTGTCGCTTCGGAGTTTTTGCTTGACTTTGTGTCACATAATTTGCAATATCAGCCGCAATAAAGCCAATGCACTGCACCGCTGAACATCAACACCCCAAACGCTTACCTGAGGATCAAGGCCTATGTGCGTGGCCAGTACTTTTTACTGGAGGAAAAGTCTATGAAGCGGCCTGTTGATATTGTATTGGCAATCTTGTGCCTCGCCAGTCTCATTCGCCCGTTTAGCGGCGACTCCAATCTCATGGAAATCATCGGTTACCTCGCCATCGCCCTGCTCTCCGCCTCACTCATCGTCGTGCTGCATCTGCGCCCCAATCAAACGCCTGAGCCTTTTGCCATGGCGCCGTCTTCAATAGACAGCCGTCCGATGGCAAAACCTTCGAGGACCAAGCGGGTGAAGGCCGAAAGCGCGGTTTAATTCTACACCAGCATTTGGTTTTGATTTTGGCAATCTCGCCGTTGCACAAGCACAAAGCTTAAGCATATCCTGCGCATCTCTGCGGGTGTGCAACGAGGTTGGGGCCTTTTGTTGTTCTCCTCTCTTCTGAGCACAATCTTTATTCTCATTCTCCCAACAACAACTTGACTTTTTTGCGAAAGTTCGTTAGGTTTTGCCGCTCTAATGAAGCCAATCACCCATTGATCTCAGGCTGGGTGGCGGCAAAAAAGCGGAACAATGTCCGGAGGCATCTGTTTCTGCCTTGGCTATTTGGAGGTGAAATTGTAATCATGTTGCTACGTTATCAGCGTTTCGTTGCAAGTAGTCTGATTGTTTTTGTTGCCGGTTTCCTGTACGTCGCTGCTGCGGCCGCAGATGAAGTTTGGCACAAATCCTATGAAAACGGCAAGCAAGCAGCCGAGCGCGGAGACTGGAAAAGCGCCGCAGCTTATTTTGCTGCCGCGCTTGGGCAAAAAAGCAATGACACCAACAAAATACGCGCATACGGCGCCGTTTTCATTCAGTATTATCCCAATCGCGAATTGGGCATCTGCTATTATCATCTCGGTGATATGGAACGTGCCCGCCAATATCTTCAACTATCGCTGCGGCAATCGTCGTCCTCCCGCGCCACAGAATATTTGAACAAAATTACTGCCGGGCAAGCGCCGCCGCCGACTCCCGTTCCGGCGCAACCGGCAGCAACCACGCCTTCCTCAAAAACGCCCAAGCCTGCGGCCGAGCCTTCGACGACAATCATTGGCGATCGTTTGAGCATTGCCATTTTGCCGTTCGAGACCAAGGGCATCGGCGGCGAATTGGGTGAGATCGATTTGCTCGACAAAATCACCACGGTGTTTTTCAATTTGCATCGCTTCAAAGTCATCGAGCGTGCGCAATTGGAAAAAGTTCTGAGCGAGCAACAACTCGGTATGACGGGCGTGATCGACGCTTCCACCGCCGCCGAGATCGGCAAAGGCATCGGTGTTGACGCCGTGGTGTGCGGCAGCATCGCGCGTACCGGCAATGCCGCCAGCATCGACGCGCGCCTGATTGATACCGAAACCGCGGCGATTATCACCGCGCAAGATGCCTACGCCAATGGCATCAATCTGCCAGCACTTAGCCAGATGATTCAGGAGGCCGCGAACAAAATCAAAAACGACATGCCCCTGATCACCGGTTATGTGATCCAAACTGAGCAGGATCGGCTCACGCTGGATTTGGGCCGCAGCCGCGGCATTCGCAAAGGCATGAAATGCCACGTCTATCGCGAAGGCGAGCCGATTGTGCATCCCGTCACCAAAGAAGTGATCGGCAAGGGCATCGACGAGTTGTGCGAAGCGCAATTCACCGATGTGTTCGAGGCGTATGCCATTGCTGTGATCACCAAAACGAAAGGCGGCGCAGCCCGGGTGAGCGATCGTGTCGTCACCAAGTGACGGTTTCGCCTTCGTTATTATTGTGTTCATGTTTACAAAGATATCTTTTCATTCAACCAGGAGATGCACCCATGAAACTTGTGAAATTCGGATTGGTTCTGGCGGCCTTCTTCATTTGTGTGAGCGCCCTGTCGGCGCAAAGCCGCCGCAATCAAATTGAGTTTTACGGCGGCGCAGCTTTCCCGCTCAGCCCCAAAGAATTTAAAGAGTACACCAATGTTGGCCTTAGCGGTAATGTGCAATACGTTCTGTTTCCTTCACCGCGTTTGGGCGTCACCTTCAATGTTGGTTACGAGGGGTTTTCCACAAATAATGAGAAGTTTGCAGATTGGCTGAGCACGAGCTTCACTGGCGAGACGGTTGACTATTGGGTCAGCACCGGATTATTCAACAATCCCACGGCGGAAATAAAGTCCAATGTCGCCCGTATCGGGGCAGGTATTCGGCCGTATTTGACTGTTCCTGAAGCGAACACTCAGTTCTTTCTGCTCGGACAGGCAAACTACAACATCATTGCCAATGATTTCACTGCTTCAGAGATTCCTTTCATTGACCAAGACACGGGTGATATTTTCTCTCTGACTTTCGATGACAAGCAATACGAAGAGGCCATCGAAGATAATGACGAAAACGTCTTCGGCGTCGGCTTGGGCGCCGGCCTTGAAATTCCAGCAGGCTCTTCATTGAATATTGTCGTGCAGGGGCTGTTCAACATCGTTTTCACCAACGATGAAAGCACAAGCTTTGTAGGCGTCACGGCAGGATTGGTGTTCTAGGCTTGATTCGCCGTTTCCGGGTGGGCTTCGCGTTTGCCCGGCAAGTTTTGCATTGAATGAGAATGGCCAGTCAGCGGCTTTTGACTGGCTATTTTTTTGAAAGGATCTCGAGGCAAGATGGATTTAGGCCTGAAACAGAAAGTCGCCATTATCACCGGCGGCAGCCGCGGCATTGGCAAGGGCATTGCGCTGGCGCTGGCGCAGGAAGGCTGCCACCTGGCCATTTGCGCGCGCAACGCTGAAGCGTTGCAACAAGCGGCGGAAGAAATGCGCGCGCACCAGGTGAAGGTTCTGCCGCTGGCGCTCGATGTGACGCAGCCGGATCAGGCACAGCAGCTCGTCGAACAAACAGCGGCGCAATTCGGACGCATTGATATTTTGATCAACAATGTCGGCGGCAATCGCCGCGGCGAATTCGAAACAACGACGGATCAGGATTGGCAGGAGATTATCGAGCTGAATTTGATGACGCACACGCGACTCAGCCGCGCGGTGATTCCGCACATGCGCAAGCAAGGCGGAGGCGCAATCATTTTTATCTCGTCGATTTTTGGCCGTGAATCCGGCGGGCGGGGATTGGCGATTTATAACACGACAAAATCTGCCATGATCAGCCTGGCAAAAATCATGGCTGTCGAATTGGCGCCGCACAAGATTCGCGTCAACAGCGTTGCGCCCGGCTCCATTCGATTTCCCGGCGGCAGTTGGGACAAGCGCTGTTTGCAAGATCCGGAAGGCATGGCGGAATTTGTAAAACGTGAAATGCCGTTGGGAAGATTTGGAACGGTGGAGGAAGTGGCGAACGTGGTGGCGTTTTTGGCTTCGGAACGCGCCAGTCTCCTCACCGGCGCATGCGTGAATGTTGATGGCGGGCAATCACGTTCGTTGATCTAAGTCATAAGAACAATTCACTCTTTGCAATGATTGCGAGAGCCGCTACTCACCTTCACGTATTTCTACGCAATTCCTTAAAAAGTCTACCAATTTCTTTGATTTTGAGGAGATGCTCTTGACGATTAAGGTGGGCGTCGCCCTGCAGTTGGCCAAACAGATTCTTGAGTTGATTGAGGCGGGAGGCAAGAAAATCAAGCCGCTGAAGATCTGGCAGAATGTCGGATTCCTGTTCAGGATTAGCCGCTAAAAAGGAGTCGAGCTCCTCAAAAGAATGGACATTGTACCTGACCAGGATTGATCGGTGTTCCGCTTCAAAATTACGGAGTCGATTATAATCAGGAAATTGCTCGGCAATTTCTTCTATGATCGTCTCGGCCATATCAGATATCTCAACGTGTTTGAATAAACCCCGGGTGGCAATACTTCATTGAAACCTGGTAATCGTAACATCCAAATACCGCACCTGTTTCGCCGCCGGCTGCCATTGCACCAGAATCGGACTTTGATACGTGCCTTGCACCAGGCGGCCGTGGCCCTCGCGCTCGCTGTCGGAGATTAACAAGCTGACGCGGCGCTTCATGCGCAAGAAACGCTGCGCCGGCACGCGAATGAACGACGACAGAATTCTCTCGACCACGGATTCGCTTGCGCCAAAAGCCTCGATCAGCTCGTTGAACAAGTGCACGAAATCATACTTGGCGTAGTTGATGGTTTTGCTCGGAATCGCTTTGGGATCGAGCAGCATGTGTTTACCTTGCCGCGCCATGAATTTGAGCGGATTGCGCAATACCTCGGCGAGATCGTGCCGCATCAGCAGCGTTTCGTATTCGTTGACCGTCAAACCGGCATTGCGTTCGGCCGTGGCCAGCGCAATGTCGACGCGGCCCTTGACCACTTCGCTGGCCTGGATCCAATCCTGAAGCTGTTCCATCAAACCGAGACGCGCATCTTTGAGGTTGATGGAATCGACCGGATGCTTGGACACCGGCAGGGCGAATTGCGCGCGATACGCCGGCAGTTCATCATTATAGGCCAGCGCGCGCGTTTGCCGCGTGCGCGCAATGTTCTCATACACGCCGTCGAGATCGATGAAATACACCGGCTGGCCCGGACGGTTGACATAGGTTACGCAATTTTTCAACCCGGAGCCGATGTAAGCCAAATGCGAATCCCCGTTGCGCGGCTCGCATTGGCGCTGCTCCTCGCTCAATTCCTGGCGGAGCTGAAGCTGATCGTGATGATAATCGGCGTTCGGCGGAAACAGTTTTTGAAACGCCCGCATAAACGGATCAACATGCTCGCGGCTGTGTTGCAAACGCGCGCAAAAGCTTTGTTCGAGAAACCCGGCCGTGGTATGATAGGAACAATAAATGGTCTTGCGGTACTGCGAGATGAAATCCCCGAACGCAGAGATCATTTTACCGGCAACATCAATTACATCGTAACGCGCCTGAGGCACTAGTGCAAGGGTGACTTCCTTGGGCTGAGAATGCATTCCAGCTCTCCAATTGCAGTTCTGATCAAAGGATGAAAGAGCTTTTGCACGTTGCTGAACGAAACGAAATAAATTCAACAAAACAAAAGCGGGGCAATGTATTATTTTAAGAAAGAAATGTCAAGTTGATCTTCCAGTCGCAAAGATACCCATTTTCTTCGCGTCTGTCCCAAAATACTATCGCCGAAAATGTTCCAATCGCGGCAGGGCCCAGGTTTATTGAAGCTTGTGGCCGCGAGCGGAACTCCCACGTTTTAATGCAACGGCCAGGCCGTTGCAGGAATATTATCAAAAAATGTAACTATTCAGCTATGCCAAGCCCACCACGGGCTTATCAAGCAAGACCGTTTCAATAGCGTTGAGCACATTGAGGTTTTGCTTACGACAAGTGGAAATAAATCCACGAATGCGACAGAAAGCTCTTGCACCTTCGTTGCTGCGGAATGTGCCTGAGATTTTCTGTTGCACTTTCATCATGCGCAGATCCCTTTCGGCTTGGTTATTATCGAACGGAATGTTGAAATCATAGGCAAACGCCAAGATCTCCCGCATATGTGTGCGCAACCGCTCCAACAGATTGCGGCTTTTGCTTTTCTTTTTTCGCCCGCGATGATGAGAATCGCCCTGCGGCGGTGGATTGGCACGAAAACCTTTCTGCAGTATGCGACGATATTGCCCTTGAAGCTCTTGAAGAGTTGAAGAGGCCAGACGACGGGTGTTGCGTGCAACCTTGGCTTTGGTGGCAAGCAGTAAAACGCTCATTTCTCTTGCCCAGGCTTGCTGATGTTGTTCATCAACAAATTTCAATTCGCGCAACAGATGAACATTGCAAAAGGCATGTTTACAGTCAAAACGCTGATACGGTTTCCAGAAATCATGCACGGCCGTTCCCTGAAACTGTGGCAGGATGCCCATTTCTGCCATGGCTTCCTGGCCGCGTTTGGGATGCATATAGTAAAAGGTGCGCTCCGCGGTTGAAACTGTATGCACCCAATGCAATTCGCCGTTGGTCCGCATGCCGGTCTCATCAAGATGGAGTACCGCGGCGCTGACCAGTTGCTCTTTGGTCTTTTGTTCGATCGGCGCCAACTTTTCTGAACAGCGTTGCTGCCAATTGGTCAGTGTGCCCACCGCGATGGGCTGACCCAACAGATCGCCAAACAACTCGGCCGTACGCTCATAGGGCAACAATTGTTGGTTGAGCAAATACACCGCCGCCGCTTGCATGCGGGAACCATATTGTGCCAAATGCGTGACGTCTTTCGGAAACGGCGCACGTGTGGACTTTTGGCATTGCGGACAGACTTTGATTTCCACTTGATGTTCGGTCACTTCGATCAAACGTGGTGGCAGATCAAAAACCTGACGTTTTTCATACTGCGCGGCAGGCGCCTTGGCTAACGAAGTATCGCAATGCTCACAGCGGTCGACGCCATGTATTTGAATGCGGTCGGGGTTTTCAACTTGTCTGAGCGTGGTGCCCGAGTGGCCTTCTTGACCGCCGCGTTTCTTGCCGGTCTTCTGGCGTAAACTGATAGAACGCGGGCGTTTCTTCAGACCATCACTAGACGGCGGGTTATGGCTATTGTGGCTGTTTTGTGCTAACTGATCTTCCAGGGCTTGCACCCGTTCATGGAGTCGTTGTAACTCCGTGAACAAAGCTTCGATCAGTTGCACGGTTGCTTCAGGGTCGCTATGAATCAGGGCTAAGATTTGTTCGCGAGTCAATCGTTGCATGATACAAGATAAGCATGAAACCCGCAAAAACCTCAGGCTTTTTTATAATTTTCGCACCTGAGGCTAACTATAGCTGAACAGTTACCAAAAAATAACGCTTTTCCGGACAGGCGCCGTTTATTCGCCGTCCGGCTTATTTGCAAATCTTGACGAGGTGCTGCCTCGAATACCGAAACCTGCCCCCAGCGAAAAGATTGTGTTATTCTGCGCTATGGCAACAGCCGGCCCGACGAAACAGTAAACGTTACGGCTGATTCCAAGGCGTGCGCCGGCCGTGAATCCGATTGCTGTTTGCAATGATGTTCTGCTGCGGTAGCGATAGCGCGAATCCGTGATTGGAAACAAAAGATCTGCGCTGCCGCCCAAGGTTAAGATCAGACTGCGAGTGACCCTGGGTGCGACAAGAATCCCAAAGCCAAAATCGAACGCGTCACTCTCTTCACCTTTTAAGTAACCCGCACGCATGCCGAGGAGAGATGGCAGTTTTCCATTACGGCCATGAACCGCAATCGAGGCAACAACGAAAGCAACTCGCGTTGCGACTGAGTTGTCATGCATCGAGCTGAATCCGGCGTTGAGACCCACAATGCCGTCAATGCCGATACCAACTTCTCCCGCGGTTGCCGAATTACCGTTGCCTATTCCGGCGGCGCCGCCGATATAGAATTCGCTTACGCCTTTTTCGACCAGCATTTGCTGGCCCCACAGCGCATTCATCGAGCTGCAAACAAAAGTCAGACACAGTAGAATTCGGATGATCATCGTTGCGATCCTCAACACGTCATATTCTTTGCGTGATTTTTTTTCAAAAAACTCAGGAGATGTTCCATGAACTACTGGCTCGTAAAATCCGAACCGGAAACCTTTTCATGGGAAGACTTGAAGGCTTCCCCCAAGAAAACCGCGTCCTGGGAAGGTGTGCGCAATTATCAAGCGCGCAACAACCTGCGCGCCATGAAAAAAGGCGATTTGGTTTTGTTCTATCACAGCGTGGTCAAACCGCAAGTAATTACCGGCATTGCCGAAGTGGTGCGGGAGGCGTATCCCGATCATTTTGCCTGGGATCGCGCCAACGATTATTTTGATCCCAAGAGCACGCCGGAAAATCCCATTTGGTTCATGGTGGATATCCGTTCCTACAAAGATATTGCACCGCCCATCACTCTCGATGAAATCAAACGCACGCCGGCGCTCAAGAACATGGAACTGCTGCACAAAAGCCGCCTCTCGGTGCAGGCGGTCACGCCGCAGGAATGGCGGGCGCTGCTGCGCATGCGTCAATTGGGGGAATGATTGCCCGGAGCAGCACCAGATCAAAATTCAAACAAAGCATGCAGCCGTGTATGATGTAGTTTCCACAGTTCCTGACCAGTTCATGCGAAAGCTGCACAGCAAGGTAGAGCTTGATTTTGAAGGCGGGAAATCGTTTTATTACGAATAAAAACTGCCCGATTGTGAGTCAAATGGAGTTCGAATCATGAAAAGGATGCTCATCATCGCCGGCATTGCGCTGGCGGTTGTTTTAATCGCCCTCCTCGCAATTCCGATTTTTTTCAAAGATGACATTGTCGCTTTGATCAAGCGCGAAGCGAACAAGAATCTCAACGCCACGCTGGAGTTCGAAGATCTCGGATTGAACTTGTTTCAAAATTTTCCGGCTCTGACGCTCAATCTCGAAAAGCTGAGCATTGCCAACCGCGCACCGTTCGCAGGCGATACGCTGATCGCTTTAGGAAATTTCCAAACCAGCATCAACCTGATGAGCCTGTTCGGCGGCCCGCTCGAAATCCGCTCGTTTACGCTGACCGAGCCGCGCCTGAAACTGATCATGTTGAAAGACAGCACTGCGAATTGGGACATCATGCAAGCGGCAGCGCAAGAGGAACCGGAAGCAACTTCCAGCGGCGGCTTTCAGCTCGCCCTGCAATCCTACGCGATTGAAAAAGGCTATCTCAACTATATCGATCAAACCTCCGGCGCCATGGCTTTGATCGAAGGCCTCGATCATCGCGGCAGCGGCGATTTCACCAGCGACCGCTTTCGTTTGCGTACCAACACTGACATTGCAGCCGTGACCCTCGGCGCCGGCGGGGTGAATTATTTGAACAAAGTCCATACCCGGCTCAAGGCAGATTTTGATATCGACGCTGCCAATCAGAAATACACGCTCACTGAGAACGAATTGCGCCTCAATGAACTTGTGCTAAAATTCGACGGCGCGATTGCGAGGGCGGGTGAAGACACGGATCTCGATCTCACCTTCAGCGCGCCGCAAACCGATTTCAAGAACATCATCTCGCTCATTCCCGCGATCTACAGCAAGGATTTCGCCTCATTGAAATCCTCTGGACAACTGGCGCTGGCAGGCAAGGCTAAAGGCATCTACAACGAAAAACAAGTGCCCTCTTTCGAGGTCAAGCTGCAGATCAACGACGGCATGTTTCAATATCCGCAACTGCCCACGGCGATGAACAATGTCACGGTCGATCTGTTCGTAAACAATCCCGGCGGCGATCCCGACCGCACGATCATCGATCTCAAAAAATTTCATGTGGATTTGGGCAAAGACCCGTTTGACGCCAGCGCCCTGGTGCAAACGCCGGTTTCCGATCCGCATATCAAGGCCGCTGCCAAAGGCAAAATCAATCTCGGTGAGATCAAGAACCTGATTCAACTGACGCCGGGCACCGAGCTGGGCGGGGTGGTCAATATTGATTTGAACGTGAACGGAAATCTTTCCAGCATCGAAAAAAATCAGTTTGACAAATTTTATGCAGCCGGCAATGTTACCGTGAATAACCTTGTTTACAACGCGGCGGAGCTGCCGGAGAAAGTCCAGATCAAGCAAGCGCGCATGACGTTGTCACCCGCCAACGTCACGCTTAGCGAATTCGACTGCGCCCTGGGCAAAAGCGACCTGCGCGCCCACGGCACACTCGACAACGTGCTGCCGTTTGTGATGAAGGGCCAAACCCTGAAGGGCGCGCTCTCGCTGCAATCGAATTATTTCGATTTGAATCCCTGGATGGCGGGCGAAAGCTCGGAGTTGAAAGCTGTGCCGCTGCCCGAGAACGTCGAATTCACCATGAATTCGCTGTTTCGCGAAGTGTCGTACGGCAAATTGAAAATTCAAAACATCAACGGGGTGTTGGGTTTGAAAGATCGTACGCTCAATCTCATCGACTTGAACATGAATATGCTGGGCGGCTCGGTGCTGGCCAACGGCTCGTACAGCACGCCCGAGAATGCGTTGCCGCGTTCATTTTTTGCGATGAAAGTGGCCGGCCTTAGCTTCCCGCAAACCTTCGAGAGTTTTGTGACGGTGCAGAAATTCGCCCCGATTGCGCAAAGCTTGCAGGGCACATTCAGCGCGGATTTCGAGTTGATGTCAGATTTGGATTCGACGCTGACACCGGTGATGAAAACGTTGACGAGCCTGGGCTCGTTGCGCATTGCCGACGCCGCTATTCAAGATTTCAAACCGCTCACCAAAATGGCGGAAGCGCTCAAGCTCGATCGGCTCAAACAGCTCGCGCTTGTCGATCTCAAGCCTTCGTACAAAATTCGCGACGGCCGTTTTTTCCTCGAGCCGCTGGGATTCAACGCCGGCAACATGGCGTTCGTCGTCTCCGGCTCGAATGGCATCGATCAATCGGTGGACTATTCTATCAAGCTGCGCGTGCCGGCTGAGGATATGAATAGCGAGGCGAATGCCGTAGTCAGCAATTTATTGAACCGGAAAATCGATTTGTTGCAGAATGATTATGTCGATTTGGTGGGCAATATTGGTGGAAGCGTGACGGAGCCGCAGGTCAAGTTTTCCGCGGCAGACGTGATCAAAGGCGCTGCCGCGCAAGTGACTTCGCTGCTCTCACAAAAAGCGGAAGAGCAAAAAGCCGCGGCGGCGGACACGGTGAGCGCCGCGTTGGCCAAACAAAAAGAAGAGTTGGAAAAGATGAAGCAAGCCGCCGCTGATAGCGCCAAGAAGGAAGCAGAGCGCTTGAAAGAAGAAGCAAAAAAGAAGCTGAGAGGGCTGTTTAAGCCGTGAGAGAGCTTATCGCAATGAAGTGGATAAATTAAGTGCCTGTATCCGCTTCATTCGTGCCATCCGTTTTCCTGAAATTGTAAACCTTAAAAAGCCAAGGCCCGCTTGAGATTGAGTAATTGTAACATTGCGAGTAGATCGCCTCATGCTCGCGTAGTGCCAGGAAATTCCCTTGTTATTCGCTGGCGCTAGCGCTATATTCCCGGCGCGAAAAATGCAGGGAGGTGGGCAGTTATTTTGCGATTTGATACGCCTGCGATGTTACTGAAACGACATGAACGGACGCGGATTTGACGAGAAGCCCGCGCTTTATTTTATTTCGGAAAAGTACATGAAAAGAGTTTGCCATATTTTGGTTTTGCCGCTGGTGTGCGGAGTTATTGGGTTGAGCTGCACAACGTCTGCGACTAAAAAAGGAAGCACGGATAATAGTCGCCGCGCTCAAAGCGTCGCCGAAGCCAATCCGCGTGCAGCCGAGTTGGTTATTCGTGGCGCGTTGGCGGAGTTGCAGAATGATTATCGCGGCGCGCTCAGCGCCTATCAAGAAGCCTTGCTTTATGACACGACTTCCGCTGCTTTATTTAATGCTATTGGCGAGGCGTTGCTCGCACTGGGCAACATGGAGAGCGCGGAACAGTCGTTCAAGCGCAGCCTGCGCCTCGACTCCAAATTCATCCCGCCGCACGAAAATCTTGCCATCATTTACCAACGCCAGGGCCGGAACAGCGCGGCCACGCAAGCCTACGAAACCATTCTGGCGATCGACCCGGAGAATGCTTCAGCGTTGTTCAATCTCGCGGCGCAAAGCATGGCGCAGCGCGATCCCCGTCGCGCGATTACGATGTTGCAGCAACTCGTTGATCTCGGCAAGGCCGGGCCGCGCGAGTGGCTGACGCTCGGCACGCTGTATATCAGCCAGCAAAAATATGAGGAAGCGGAAGCGGCGTTTGAATATTTCATTAAAGACGCGCCGGGCGATGAGCAAGGCTATCTTGCCATTGCTTCCGTTTATGCCGCGCAAAACGACACGCTCCGGCTGATCAATTGGTATGAAAAAGCGCTGGCAAAAAACAGCGAGTTCAACCGCGTGCGCGATAATCTCAAAGATATTCATCTCAGTCGCGGCAATCGCAAGCGCGCGATCGAGCTAATCGCGCAGCGCGCTGCGGCGGATAGCAGCGATTTGGAAGCACGCGTGGAGTTGCACCGGTTGTATCTGCAAACCGGCGACACGCTGGCGGCAAATGCACAGATCGATCAGGTCATTGCCACCTTGCGGGCGCGCTGGCAGCGCGACTCCGCCGATGTGCGGCTGATGCTGCAACTCAGCGATCTCTACCGATTGCGCGAGGATTCGTTGCAGGCGCGCGCCATGGCCGACCGCGCCGTCAGCATGCTCAACGGCAAGGTCAACGATGATTCCGCCAGCATAGAAAACATCGAGCTGTTGGGGCGGCTCTACCTCGGCCGCGGCGACACCACGGGTGCGATTTCCGCTTACGAGCAATGGGTAAAGCGCGCCCCCGCAGATTTTCGCGGCTATCTTTTGCTCGGGCGCCTGGCTTACGAAAATAGGCGTTGGGAGCGCGCGATCAACTATTTTGAACAAGCACTAAAAATCGAAGCCTCGCTGCCCGAGGCCTGGATGATGCGCGGCCATTCGAATTTGCTGTTGAATCGCACGGCGGAGGCGCAGGACAGCTTCGAGCAAGCGTATCAACTCGATCCCAACAATCCGCTGACCAATTTTTTTCTCGGTTTTTGTTTGAGCCAGTTGCAACACCACGAGGAGGCATTGCCTTATTTGCAGCGTGCGGTGCAGCGCAATCCCGGCGAGGCCGGATGGTGGGGTACGCTGGCTGCGACGCTGGACGAGTTGGACCAGCACGCGGCGGCAGATTCGGCATATCAACAAGCGCTTAAAATCTCGCCGGAAGACGCGACGCTGTTGAACAACTACAGCTATAGTCTTTCGGAGCGCGGCCAGCGGCTTGACGAAGCGCTGGTAATGGCGCAAAAAGCCGTGCAAAAAGAACCGGAAAACGGCGCATTTCTCGACACCATCGGCTGGGTTTATTATAAAATGGGGAAATACGAAACCGCATTGGAGTATATTTTGAAATCCATTTCCGTGCGCGACACTTCCGCCGAAGTCATGGAGCATCTCGGAGACGTGTACGACAAACTCGGTCAGCCGGAGCTGGCGCGGCAATATTGGCAAAAAGCGCTCACGCTCGACGGCAACCGCAAAAGCGTCATACAAAAACTGGAGATGAGCCGCGACGTGCCATGAGTTTTTCGCACTGTGCTCAATCCAATTCACGCCTCATCTTTCTTTCATGTGATTCTGGAAGATGGAAACTGTGTGAAAACCTGGGATGATGGCAGGCTTCGACAAGCTCAGCCGGCGACAGGGCGATCGGCGTTGAAGCGTTCGTTTTCACGTCGTCTGCTGTTTGCGTGTTTGCCCCAGTTGCAAAATCACCTTGAATCTTCTCTTTGCAGAGATTCCGTTGAATGACTACGAACGTGGAGTGTGTCAAATATTTATGACCTCATATAACAAAGAAGATGTGCCCCGTTCTCGTGCTGCAACCAAGTTCGTTCAGGTCGCCGGCGTTTTTGCATGCGTGCTGGCGCTACACGGTTGCGCCGCGCTTTCAAAATCCGCCAAGCCCACGGCAGAAGCTTGGCCGGAGGAAGTGTTCTTGCGCGTCGCAGAAAATTACCGCAACATCAAATCGTTTCGCGGCGCAGGCCGGCTCATTATTGATACTCCCGAAATGCAAACGCAAGCCCCGGCAACGATTTTGGTGCGCAAACCGGATTCCATGT
>SZPB01000041.1 GCA_030263535.1 Cytophagia bacterium CHB2 | reverse complement strand
TTATCCTGACCCAGGTGGGGGAATTAAGTTGACCCTGGGTGGGGGAATTATCCTGGCCCTAAGGCAAGAAGGTGGGGGAATTGTCGTGGCCCCCGACAAACTGAAATGAAGCGCCTGCCGTAACGATTCCAGGCGAAATCCTAGCAGATGCTGAACTCGCCTGTTGAGCGTAAGCATTGATAACACACAGTTTGAGCAAAAACAGAAGGAATATCCGCTTCATTCAATTAATTCACTTGTCAACTTGGTCGAGCTTGGATAAATCCACTTTGGGGGCCTTGCGATATGATAAGCTTTGCATTCAAGAGAACTGATTTCTTCACCAGCGGCAAGATTAATAGCAAACTTTATTTCAATCACATCAGTAAAACCCTGTCCTGGAGATTGTAATATCAAAAGTCCCTTTTTATCATCATAACTCCATGTAATTGTTCCTTCAATTTCAGGCTTGTTTTCGCTCTTGAGTAACCATAACTTAGCCTGCCTAACCTTTATTGCTGTCAGAACGATTTTGTGCTTGGGAAATGGGTTAGTAATATGAAGAACATGAGCATACGAATTAGGAAAGGTAACTCGATATTCAAAATAAAAAAGTTTTTGAGCTTTGGATTGTTGGCTTAAAACAAAGGGAGAATTTATCAACAGCAAAATCAAGTTGACAAGAATTCCCGATACTATCTTTTTGTTAAATAGTATACTTGGCATCGCCTCTCTCATAGACTTTACTGAACCTTCATAACAAGCTGAGTCTATAACTCATGGCCTGGTATGGATAAAAGATTGACACTTTGTTACTTGTAATCTGAGAAACTGGATTAGTTTGCCAACTTATATAATCTGGGGCTGAGTTAATCAACCCAATGAAAAATTATACTTTCTCGTGGAATCCGCGCTAAAGGGGGGTAGAATAAAAGTGTCTAAATTTTCATTTTGCAAGTAGAAATGTCAAGAAGAATTTTCGATCGTTTGCAGAACGGGTAGGGCGGTGCAAAACAAAAAGGGCGCAGCAAAATGCCGCGCCCTTGGGCTGTGTGGGGGTGGGTAAACTCTGGCTTTAACGTATCAGCGTCAGCTTGCGCGTTTGGGTCAAGCCGTTGGATTCAAGACGATAGAAGTAAATGCCGCTTGCCGCGAGATTGCCTGAGTCGTCACGGCTGTCCCACGTCACTTGATAATCGCCGGCCGGACGCACACCCTCCATGAGCGTGCGAATCCGGCGGCCGAGTATATTATAAACCGCCAACCGCACCGAGCCCGCCTGCGGCAACGCAAAGCGAATCACGGTGGAAGGGTTGAACGGATTCGGATAGTTCTGGTACAGCGCGAATGTTTGCGGCGCGGCTTCTGGCTGGTCGTTGCCGCCGACGCCGGTAACGATGCCGGACACCACACGCAGGGTGACGATTTCCAATTGTGATTGATTGCTTTGTGCTACCAACTCGACTTGTTGATTCACTTGCAGCGCGGTCAGCCCGGCCAGACGGTTTTGTGTGTCGAGAATCAGCGAGTTGGCGGTGATCACGTGCGGCAGGCCTTGCACGAAAAGCGTGTTGCCGCTTACCTGCGTGATGATGCCGGCGAGCGAACGCCGTTCCTCCACTTTCACCCGCAGCGCCACCAGCGCGCCGTTCACTTGCCATTTTGCCGTCACCTGCACCGTCATGCCGAGATGCAAATCTTCGATCGTAATCGGCTGCTCGTCTGTGCCCAGGTAAACCGTCGCGGCGTTCACGAGAAACTCAAAAGCGTCGACCCGAATGACATTAAACGAGAGCAGGTTGATGCTGCCGGTGAATTCGAATTCGTCGTTGTTCGGGCTGTTGCGCAGCTTCACGCGCAAGGCAACCAGCGTACCGCTCGGCGCCACCTGCGCCCGCACTTCGACAAAATCACCAACGTTCAAATCGTCAAAGGTGATCGGCTGATTGTCGCGATCCAAGAAGACCGTGGTGTTCGTGACCAAGAACGTTCGCCCGAACAGCGTGAACGTATTCAAACTGTCGCGGTTCAAACTCTCGATCTGGCCAAAAATTTCAAGAATGGGATCGATACGATCTTCAACGTGAATGCGCGAAGCGACCCAGCGGCCGCCGTCCAACCTGGCGCGCACTTCCACCACAATGCCGACCTGAAGCGCCTCAAATGACAGCAACTCGCCATTCTTGCCAATGATTTCGGTGGCTGCCGTGACGAAGAACCGGAGGCCTGCGACGTCGATAAACCTATCTGACGAGTTGATCACGGTAATGAGGCCGCGCAACTCGATCTCTTCGCGATTGAAATTTTCGATTTTGATGCGCTGGGCATATAAAATCCCGGCGGCCGTGACAAAACCTTTCACCTCGACGAGCATGCCGGTGCGCAGGGCGGAAAAACTCGTGCGCATATTGTTTTCGTCGAGTACGACGGTGGAGTCATTCACCGAAAAAGTCACGCCCAACACCGTAATGCTGTTCTCCGTGAGACGGTCGATGAAACCCCGGATCTCGATTTCGCGATTGGTGTTGCCTTCGATTTGTATTCGTGTTGCGACCAGCGTGCCGTCTGCCTGCTTGTCGCCGCGCACATGCACCAGCATACCGGTGCGCAAATCGCCAAAAGTGATAAAATTGTTGCTCTGATCGAGAATCACAGTGGAGGCCAGAACGGTAAACTCAAAGCCGTTTACCGTGAGGCTGGTGTTGGCAAGATTTGAAATGAGGCCGCGCACCTCCAGCTCGTCGCCGTTGTTGCTTTCACGTTTGATGCGTTCGGCAAGGGGAAGATTGTTCGGCCGCGTGTGGCCTTTCACCTCCACGATCTCGCCGGCGCGCAAATCGGTAAAGCGGATCGGCTCATTGTCAAAACCCAGAATTTCCGTGGCATTATTAACCTCAAACGCCGTGTTGGTCACGACGATGTAGCGCGGAAAACTGTCAATCAGCGCGGTGATGTGGCCGGTCAACTCGATTTCATGGCCGCCGGTGTTTTCATCTTTGATCGTGATGCGCAAGGCCGTCACCTCGCCATTGGCGTTGCGCTTGCCCTTGGCTTCCACCAGCATGCCGATTCTTAGCGCTGCGATGGTCGCGAGGTTGCCGGCGCGATCGCGTATTTCCGTGGCGTTCGTCACCATGAAACGAATGTTGTTAACCGTCACCGCCATGCCCTGAATGCTCGCAATGTAGCCTTCGGTTTCGATTTCGAATTCGGCGGAACGTTCCAGCACCAAAATCAATTTCGCCCACAATCTGTTGTCATTGCGGCGTTCCGCCAGCACTTGCACCTTCCAGTCTTTCCGCAAATCCTGAAACAACAACGCCACGCCGGAAGGCTCCAGCACGGCTGTTTCATTATCGACAAAAATCGTTTGGCCGGAAAGCGTGAGAAAGTTCTGGCCGATGGCTTCGATGCGCGCCGTCACCACCAGCGTATCGCCCACGCCGGGCATCGCTTCAATCGTAAGCGGCACTTCGGTTTTGAATTCACCGTTGCTGCGATCCCGGATTTCAGCGCGAAACCTCCACCACCTTTGGTTGCGATGCAAGCCGGACAGCGGAATGTGCGCATCATACGTGCCGTTAAAATTGTTGAAAAATGCGCCTTCGACCTGATGGCCGCCGCTGTCAGCGTGCAGACGGAATTCATTTTTTTCCAAGTCGAGATAATTGATATTCGCCGCCCTCACCCGGGCATGCAGCGTGTCGGCGAATGAAAAAATGCCGTCAGCGGTGGAGAAATCACCATGGCGCGAAAGCTGTAACGTTTGCGCCGAAGCCGCGGCTGCAATCAACAATAACCCACTAGCCACACACAGCATCCAACTCAGGCGTTGTACCTTGCGTCGATGCATTTGCTTGTCCCTTGATAAAAGTTGAAAGAATTCTTTTGAAAATAATGTTTGTAGCAGCTCTGCAGAAGCTTGTCATTGGCTTCTCAACCGCTTCCAAATCCGCGGCCACAAGAAACCATTCCCAAGATTTTTGAGCGCTCAAATGTACTCGGCAATCACCATGAAAATACCCAATCAAACCGGATGCCAGCACAAATAGTCAAATAAAATCTGCAATTTGCGTTTGTTTTGTCACTTCAGATGCTCACGTGAGCAAAAAATGCGCTCGAACACCATTTCTAAGAGTGCATGTCTTGCTCGCCAAAATTGCGGCCCATTGTGTGAACAAAATATCACATCGAAACCTCAAGCTTTTCATTTGATAATCCTGGGTAAATCTCTATATTGCAGCGCTCATGATGATTGAGTTATCTGGTTTGATTCTTGCAAAATTGCAATTCTTTCGCGTCAATTTTGTCGAAAGCAAAATTGATAGATTTATTTGTGGCATGATGTCGTAAAATACTCGGCCGTGCTTCCTACCTCCGGGCTTGTGGTTTATGTGGATTCAAATGGACATTTCTCGCTTGAAGCGTTTCCTGCGCGGCGGGGGGCGCATGTGCCGCGCCTTGGCTGGTGCTCTCATCTTATGGTCGTGCACCACGCCTGCCGAACACAGCAACCCGCTCGATCCGCAATCCCCCAACTTCACCGATAAAGGCAGCATCGCCGGACAAATCACGAGTTATTATCAACCTTTTCAATTTCTTTCCGGTGCGCGGGTTTCTTTGCTGTCGCAGAGCGGCGCCAGCATGCAAAGCGATGCCAACGGCAGATTCCTGTTTAGCGCGTTGCCGCCCGCTCCCTACACGCTCGTCGCCGAAGCCTCCGGCTATGCTGCCGACACGCTGGCCGTCGAGGTTTTTTCCCGCCAAACCAGCACGATAAATTTTCGTCTTGATGCTCTGCCGCTAGTGGAAACTGCGACGGTGACGTCCGCGCATGTCAGAACGCGCGCTTCGGCCAGCGATACCGATCTCGTTTTTTTGGATATTCGCGCCGTCGTGCTCGACCCCGACGGCCCGAATGATATTACGCGCGTGCGCGTAGAAATCCCGTCCGTTGCCTTTGGCGACACGTTGGCGCGCGGCCAGATTGCAAACTCCTGGGAACGCATTTTTGCGCCGGATGAGCTGAAGACAACGGGGGGCGCAGGAATAGATCCCTATGATTTGGTGGGCACGGCATTTCATGTCATCGTAACGGATGCGCCTGGTGAGATCGTAACCTCGCCGCCGTTTCAACTGGCGCGAGTGATCGTCGAAGAGCCGTATCCTCTTGATCCGGCAAACGGCGTGACCCTCACCACCGGCGCGCCGCAGTTGAAGTGGCAAACGCCGCCTCTGGCATTCGAGCATACGTTTACGCTTCACGTCTATAAAATCGTCAGCGGCTTTCAAGCCTTGTTATTAACGATTCCCGGGCTTCCCGCCGGCAGCAATACCGCGCCCTATCCCGGCAGGCTGACCAGCGGCTCGTATTTTTGGACGGTTACAATAGTCGACCGTTTCGGAAACAGTAGTCGCTCCAAAGAAGCGACGTTTCAAGTGGAGTGATCTGGTAGCTGGTTGCTGCCTTCGACAAGCTCAGGCAACGACCAGCGACCAGAAACCAGCAACCATGTCAGATCCTTTGCCCGAGTTCAGCGATCCTCTGCTCGCGCTCTCGCACATCAGCGAAAGCATCAACACGATTTACGACATCGATGAATTGCTGCGCAAAATCCTCACGATTGCGCTGCAAACCGTGAATGCCCAGCGCGGCTTCATTTTGATGTCGGAGAAGGATGATCCCGCGGAATTGCATGTGCGCGTGGCGCATAATCTCGAGCCGAATGCGCTCAATGCTGTCGCGCCCTTCTCGCGCAGCATTGTCGAGGCCGCCACCGCCAGCGGCGAGACATTGATCACGTACAACCCGGCGGATGATACACGCTTCCGCTCTTCCGAGAGTATTTTCGATCAAAAAATCGTGGCCGCCGCTTGTCTGCCGTTGCGCATTAAAACGCGGCGTCTCGGCGCCATTTACATCGACAGCACCGAAACGCGCGGCAAGTTTCGCCCGGAAATGGAGCCGTTTCTCAACGCTTTCGCGCATCAAGCCGCCATTGCGATTGAGAACGCGCAGATGTACGATCAATTGCGCAGCGAGAATCGCCGGCTGCGCCAGGCCATGGCCAATGCCAGCGAATTCACCGGCATCATCGGGCAAAGTCAGGCCGTGCGCGCCGTGCTCGACACCGTACGCAGCGTGATGGACACCACGGCCACCATTCTCATTCTCGGTGAAAGCGGCACGGGCAAAGAATTGATCGCGCGCGCCTTGCATTACAACAGCCGCTTGAAAGACAAGCCGTTCATCGCGCTGTTTTGCGGCGCGCTGCCCGAAACGCTGCTGGAGAGCGAGCTGTTCGGCCACAAGCAAGGCTCGTTCACCGGCGCTTCGCATGAAAAGAAGGGATTGTTCGAAGAGGCTGACGGCGGCACGATTTTTCTCGACGAGATTGGCGACATCAGCCCCAAAATTCAAACGGCGCTGCTGCGCGTGCTGCAAGAGCAAGAAGTGCGCCGCATCGGCGAAACCAAAGTGCGAAAAATCGAGGTGCGGGTGCTGGCTGCCACCAACAAAGATTTGGCCGCGGAAGTGAAGGCCGGGCGTTTCCGCGAGGATTTGTATTATCGTTTGAATGTGATTGCCATTCACATGCCGGCGTTGCGCTATCGCGGCCACGATATTATTTTGCTGGCGCAGCATTTTCTCGATCGCGCGGCCTCCAAAGCAAAACGCCAAATTGCGGGCTTCTCGCCCGAAGCGCTCGAGGCGCTGCTCAATCATGATTGGCCCGGCAATGTGCGCGAATTGGGAAATACTATCGAGCGCGCGGTGCTGCTCGCCAAAGGTGAATATTTGACGCCGGCAGATTTGCGCCTGCAAGCGCCGGCATACACTGAAACAACAGAACTGCAGAGCCTGCGCGACCACGAACGCCGCATCGTCGAGCGCGTGTTGCAGCAGCATCAAGGCAATGTCACCGAAGCCGCGAAAGCGCTGGGCGTTTCGCGCAGGTGGCTGCATTACCGGTTGAAGGAGTGGCAAAATGGCTAGACGATTTACTGGAGCCCAAAAATCTCAACCACGGATAACCCGGATTGGCACAGATTTCCTCATCAAGAAATCGGTGGAATCCGGGCAATCTCTGGTTTATTTTTGCTTTTCTTGTGTTGATTTGACTTTTTAGATCCCGATGAAAACCCTCGGCAACATTCATCTCTTCGCTGAACTCAAGCGCAGTGAAACCGGCGCGACGTATCGCGGCATCGACACGATGAGCCAGCGCCTGGTTTTGGTGAAGACGTTCGCGGCCAATGGCGGCGCGCCTGAAGCCGCCGCGCGTTTCGAGCAGGAGGCCAAAATTTACGCCGGCATCGCGCATCCGAATGTTGTGCAATTGATTGATTATGGCATTGCAGATGATGTACGTTATTTGACGCTGGAATTTGTCGAGGGCCAAAACCTGCGCAGCCTGCTCGCGCACGCGCCGCAAGAGGGCAAATTGCCGCTTGAAATTGCGCTGGCGATTTTCCTCGAAATTCTTGCCGGCGTCGCTGAAATTCATCGCCGCAAATTCGTTCATCGCGATCTCAAGCCGGAAAACATCCTGATCGGCCACGAGGGCAGCGTCAAATTGTGTGATTTTGATTTGGCGGCCTCGAGCGAAACGCGCATTGCAGACACGGGCCTCACCGGCTCGCCCGGCTATCTTGCGCCCGAAACCATCCTCGGCGAGCCGGTCACGCCTGCGGCTGATATCTTTGCGCTGGGCATTCTGCTTTATGAAATGATCGCGGGCGTGCGGCCGTTTCAAGCCGCTTCCGCCGGTGGCGAGATGAATGCCATCGTGCGCGTCGCGCCGTTGTCCGTTGCAACGATCAACCCGCACGCGCCGGCCCTGCTGGACGAATTGTTTCAGCGCCTGCTCGCAAAAAAGCCGGAGGCGCGCTGCAAAAATGTTGAAGAGATTCAAGTCTGGCTGGCGCAAAAATTCAATCTTGGTAGTTCTCAGATGCGCCGCCAACGTGTGCAGGCGTATCTCGCCGCGCCGGAATCGTATCAATCTCCGGCATTCTCTGCTCTCGTGAATGCGGAAGCTGTTTCGCTTCCGCCGCAAAAAGCCGGCAGGCGCTTGCGCGTTGTGGCAGTTGCGGGTTCCCTCGCGCTGCTTGCGTCATTGGCTTATTGGAGCAGCAATTGGACAACAGCAGACGCGCTATCCGAAAAACGTGAAGAGCCGCAAACTCAAACAGCAGCCATTGATTCTTTCGCACAGAACATTGCAATTGCGCCAACCTCGCAGGAGGATGAAAACCCGATTGTGCGCGCCAGTACTGTTGCCGCGAGTAATCCCATTGAAGCCGCCGGCGACAGCGCGGCACTTGAGACGAGTTCGCCGCCGCACGCGGTTTTCATTCACAGCAATCCCTGGGCTTATATTTTCATTGATGCCGATTCGATCGGCCTGACGCCGTTGCCGGAGCCGGTAGCGTTGTCCGCAGGCGCGCATACGTTGCTGCTCAAAAATCCAAAATTTCCGCCCGTTCGTTTGCCGCTGGAGATTTCTCCGGCTACGCCGGACACGCTGGCGTTTTCGCTGTGGGAGCATGTCGCGCAGCTCGAATTACATATCAATCCCTGGGCCGAAATTTTTGTGAACGGAAAACAACACGCGCTGCCGCCCGGTGAAAAAAAACTCATCCTGCCGCCGGGCAGATGCGAGCTTAAGTTCACGCATCCGCAACTCGGCGAAAAAGAAGAAACGGTTTTCTTGCAGCCCGGCGAGACGCGGCAGTTGCAGATTAACATGTTTTGAACGAACGTTCGTAGTGATGCCTTCAGGCATTAAAACTCATGGAGCCGAACGCCTGAAGGCGTTGCGTCAAACTTTGATTTCACATTCATGATCTTTTTTGAGAGAAATTATAAATTCGTTCCCGCCGTGCTGCTCACGTTGCTGGTGATGCCCGTCTGGCCGCAAACCGGCAATCTCGAACGCGACGAGGAAATCAAGCGCGCGCTGCAACGCGGCGACTATCACAACGCGGCAGCGCTCGCTGACAGCGCGATTGCGCATTTTGAAAATTTCGCGCCGGCGCAACTCGCCGAGATTCACACGTTGCGCGCGCTACTCGCCTCACAACGCAACGAGGCAGCCGCAGTCGACGCGCATTTCCGCGCTGCGCTGCAATTGGCGCGTGATTTCCGCCTTGACCCAATCTTCTTCTCACCCGCGCTGCAAAATCGTTTCGAACAAATCCGCAGCCAAATGCCCAAAGCCGAAACGCCGGTACGCGTCGAAACGCGCTATGTGATGGTGCCGGATCAGCGTGTTGCCGCGGCCTGGCGTTCTTTGGTGTTGCCGGGTTGGGGACAGCGTTTCAAAGGCCAAAAAACAAAAGGGAATATTTTTTTGATTTCAGCCGCGACCCTTGCCGGCGCAACGGTGGCAACCCAGCTTTTGCGGGCACATGCAGAAGACGAATATTTGAAGGCCGAGACCGGCGAGGTGGAGGCACGCTATCGCACGTTTAATCGCTATCATCTGCTGCGCAACAATTTGGCATTGGGATTGGGAATTGTGTGGGGCGCTTCGGCGCTGGAGGCTTTGATTGTTCGTGCCACGCCGCAAGAAGATCGTATCGGCATCGAAACGCGATTGCTGATCTCGCCGACGTTTGCTTCTTTCTCCGTCAACGTCCCCATAAATTAAAAAGCCGGCAGCGAATTTCGCCGCCGGCCTTTTGCCCATCATCCGAAGTTCATTTATTTGATCAATGCCAGCTTGCGCGTTGCCGTCATGGTCTTGCCGGAATGCAACATGCGCGCACGCAGCGTGTAAAAATAGACGCCGGAATGCAGGCTCTGCCCGGCTTCATCTTTGCCGTTCCACCGCACGCGATGTGCGCCTGCCGGCAACGGTGTTACCAGCAAAATTTTAATTCGACGTCCGGTCAAATCATAAATGCTCAACTCAACCTGCGCCGCTTCCGGCAGGGAGAATTGCATCATGGTTTCCGGATTGAAAGGATTCGGTGAATTCTGATGCAATGCAAACTGCTGAGGCAACGTTCCGGTATCGTCCGCGACGCCGGTGGTGGTTGAATCAATCGCTTTGGCTGAAAACTCCACCGCAACGTGGGGCGAATCTTGCAACCTTGCGCTCAGGCGATTCAGCCCGGGCTGCGGCCCCAGTTGCCATTGCACCTGCACGGCGCCGTTGCTGTCCGAGGTCACAATATGATTTCCAACGATGCTGCCTTCTCCTGCCAACACTGTGAAAACCACACGGCTCGCGCCGGCAAAATTGCCAAACTTATCACGCGCGCGCACGGCAAGCGGCTGCGCCAAGACGCGATTGACCATGCCATTTTGCTGATTACCGCTCAAGATTTGCAGTTGCGCCGCCGGCAGCGCGATAAAACGCACGATCACACTATCCTGCAAAACGAGACTATCCGAGACGACGCGCGCTTTGATGACTTTGCGTTCGGCAACCGTTGAGCGCAACTCGGCCGTTGCCAGGCCTTGATGGTTCGTCAAGCTGTCGGGTTGTTTGATGAAATTATTTTGACCGGATACCTCGATTTCCACCGGCTTGCCGGTAATCACATTGCCAAAATCATCTTTTAAATAAATGTTGATAATTGCCGCGGCCTGACTGTCCGCCAAAACAATCGGCTCTGACGCAAGTACGACTTGCGAAAGTACTGCGCTTACTCCGCCGGTGACTGCCGTGGCGGTGAACAGCAACGGCGATTGGCGCAAGGCCTTCTCATTGAATTGCGCTTCTGCAACAACCTGCTGCAATCCCGCGACGGCGCCCAGCGTCCAGCTTGTTTGAGCGACACCGGAACTATCCGTGGAAATCGCCACGCTGTCCGAACCGCCGGCCAGCTTTCCACCGCTACCAAGAATTTTAAACAACACTGGATAATCCTGCAGCGGCGCGCCGGCATTGTCCCAAAGCTGAACAACGAGAGGCTGCGGCAGTGTTGTGGCAATGGCTGCGGTTTGTTGATCGCCGCTGACAATCCGCATGGAATCCGGAGAGGCGGTTACCACCATAAACGTATCTTGCACCGCGTTGCTGGCAGCGCTATCGGGTTTTGCCAGGATGATTGTGGTATCGCCGTAAATGTTGCTGGCGATCAGCGTCACACCCGCGAGTCCGAGATTATCTGAAACAACCGTTTGCTGCAATTCGCCATTTGCAAAGCCGCTGTTACCCGAAATTCTTTTGAAAGTCACAGGTTGATTTGCCAGGAGATTCTGAAACCGATCTGTTATCCTCACAACCAGAGGCTCGGTTGCGGCATTGAGTGACACTAGTTGATCGTCACCGCTAACAACGGTCAATTCCGCCGGGAAGCCTGGCAACGCTGTCGCAGCACAAGCAATCGGCGAGCCGGCCAAACCCGAGGCGCGAATTTCGACTTTAATATTTTGCGGTTGCGTTCCCAATGTCAGAGGCGCGCTGGCCAGTCCGTTGGCATCCGTTATCACCGTAAATTCTCGACTGTCTTCGAAGTCAGCCTCGCCCGAGATCACGGCAAACTGCACGGATTTTCCTTTAAATGGCAGACTGTCTTGATCGGTCACTCTAACCACCAGCGGCAACGCCAGCGTTTCGCCGACTCGCGCGCTTTGATCACAGCCGCTCACCAACGCGAGGCGCTGCGCCACAGACTGGCCGGTTGTCGTCGCCTCGGCGAGATTGGACATTTCGCTGCCATTGCCGGCTTCATCAAACACGCGCATGGCAAAATAATAATGCGTACCGGCTTGCAGGCCTGTGATGGTGAAATTTTGTTTCTGCCCGGAGGCTGCCGGCTCGGGCAAATCTGCGGCAAGCGTTGCCAGAGTAAATTCGTACGAAGCGATTGGCGAAGTGGAATAACGAATTTCGAGGTTGCGGGCGTTGCCGTCGTTACCGTTGTCGCCGGTCATGGTCCATTGCAGCGTCACCGCATTGCTCGAACTATCGATGGCGGCCAAATCCGTGATGTTCGCCGGCGGAACAGCGTCGGATTGCGTCCAGGTTATGGTGAAATCATCAACCTGATTGTTCAACTGCTCACCGTGAATGAAAACGCCGGCATACCAGGTGTTATCTTTGGGAAACTCTTTGGAAGGATCTTGCAGCGTGGCATCCCATTGATCGTTGACATAATAGTCAAAATAAACGGCGTCCGGCTCGTTGCGAATGTAAGCCGTCACCACATCGCCAGCCTGGGGATCGGCATTGGCAGGCTGTTGATCCACGGATTTGCCCTGGCGCGAGTAATATTCCCACGTGCCATATTTGATGATCCACAGCCAGACTTGATTCCAATTATTGCGGTGCCACAACCAGTAGCCGCTGCCGTTTTCGGAGGGATCGTCGATCATGAGCGCATGCGCGCCTTCGCGAATGCCCAGCGCATCCGCATTCTTGCCCCAGCGGTACGACACGGCGTGGATCGTGCGCCCCGGTTCATTGAACACCGGCTTGAACACCGCGAGATAGCGCCATTCATACATCGCTTCCGGTGTTTGCCAAAGCTCTCCATCCACGATGCGCCAGTAGCGCGGATCGTAACCCCAATCCGAGCCAATTTCAGCGCGGTTGAAATTGTCCGTCACGCGCAGCGTATCGACGCTGTTGCTGCTGGGAAGCCATTCGAGTAGCAAATGAGGCGACAAACCCAGCTCGCGCCGCAGCGCCGTCACATGCGGCTGTTCGATTTGGGATTGTTTCTGCTCGGAAGGAGAATCGGAGGTAGCAAAAGCCAGGCTCGCCCACAACAGCAAGATCACACCAGGACTAACGCGGTTGCAAGTTCTCATAAATACGCCGGCAAAGTAGAGGGTGAATGGTTAGACTGCGCAACCATGCGCTACTCACGGCCAAATCGCGTTCGCTAGCGGAAGCCAACAGTTGTACCGTTGTGCCGGAAACCGTACCTGGCAGATAATTGAACCTATATTTAGCAGCGCCAAGAATGACTGCGGAAAGTGAAGCGCATGCAAATCTCGCACAGAAATTTGCCTTGACAAAGAAATCGCCTTTTTGCAATCTAGGACGTTATTGTTAAGAGCTTGATACCATAAAAAATTGAACTCGCGTTGTGGCTCAGCCCACACGATCAGACACGCATAAAATGCTTGAGGAGTCTTATTCATGAACGCAATGCCCGCACTGCCTCGCTACAGTGTTGCTGAAGAAATCGCCAATAGCGTCACGCACGGCCTGGGTGTGCTTTTCTCCATCGCAGGATTGGCAATCCTTACCGCTTTTGCCAGCTTGTTTGGAACCGTCTGGCATGTCGTCAGTTGCAGCATTTATGGCGCAACCCAAATTTTTATGTACACGGCTTCCACGCTGTATCATAGCATCCCTCTGCCGCGCGCGAAAGCCGTGCTTCGCCAGTTCGATCATGCCGCCATTTTTCTGTTGATTGCCGGCACCTACACGCCCTTTGCGCTTGTCAATCTGCGCGGGCCGTGGGGCTGGACAATTCTGACCGTCATCTGGGGATTTGCCATTTTGGGTATCGTGCTGCAAACCTGGCTCATGCGGCGCAGCCGGTTGGTGGCGACGATTCCATATCTGGCGATGGGATGGATGGCAGTCATCGCAATAAAACCCCTGCTGGAAACGGTGGCGCCTGGCGGCCTGTTGCTTTTGATGTGCGGCGGCCTCGCATACACCGTTGGCACGATCTTCTACATCTCGCGGCGCTTGCGTTTTCATCACGCCTTTTGGCATGCCTTTGTGCTGGCGGGCAGCATGCTGCACTTCTTTGCGATTTTGTTTTATGTGATTCCGTTGGCGAGTTAACGAAACCGCCCGGGCGGCGGGAGACGGTGCGCGGTCACATTGAAAAATGTGTCCACTCCGGCTTGTCATCCAGAAAGGATCATGTGAAGTTGCAGGCAATACACCAAGGACTTCACAGGATCCCGGCGGGATGACATTTCGAGAGCGTATTTCTTCAAATTACAGCGTTTTTTAAATGCGTGTACAGGATTCGTAGCCCTGCCCCCTTGTGGGGCATTGTTATTTCATGGCTTCAACAGCCGCCCACATGGGGCGGGGACTACAAACTCTGTTCATCCAAATGAAAAACGCTGTCAGCTAATCTAAATCCGCTGCGGAATTGTGTTCGTGGCATCACTGACCATGCTGCGCGTCTCAACGTGAGA
This sequence comes from Cytophagia bacterium CHB2, assembly GCA_030263535.1. NCBI lineage: Bacteria > Pseudomonadati > Bacteroidota > Cytophagia > Cytophagia bacterium CHB2. The sequence goes on along the minus strand of SZPB01000041.1, from coordinate 11,538 downwards.
AAAGAAAACAATGAACAGTAGACAAAAGTGTGAAGGAGCCGCTCGCCCCCTCTATGAGAAGGCACTCACACCGGGACGGGCTGCCGTGATTCTTCTGATCGCCCTGAGCGCGAACGCTTCCAACCTAAATGCCCAGCCCTGTCTTCGCTACAATCAAAAGGATTCCTGCTCCTCTTATCCCCTCACGGATTTCATCGTGAGCGCGCCGTTGCCCGGCGCCAACGGTGGACCCGCGCGCCATCTTGATCTTGCCACCAACGTGGGCTGGCTGTTTCAAGTGCATGAAAAAAACGCCCTCGGCCCGGCATTCTTTTTCAGCGCCTACTTGAATGGCGGCTGGCATTCTCAAGTCGGTGCGCAAGGCCGTGTTCGCCATTGGATCAATCCCAATGTTCACGTTGATATCTCCCCCGGTCTGATCATTTACGACAGTCCGTATCCCGACGGATTTGCCGGTTACATGGCTGAGGTTGGCGTCGGCTATCGCGATTGGATCAGCCTTGCCGCACGTCTCGATCGGGTGAAAGTTTATCCCAGCGGATATGACACAATTTTTCAGATCGGCGTGAAATTCGGTTCTTATATCGGCATGGGGTTAACCGGGGTGGGGGCGGTTGCCGGCGGGATCGCGTACTTCTTGAGCAGCATCGACTAGTGAAGAGCGTCTCGCTGCACAATTTCTGGAGTGAAGCATCTTGACGGTGTTCCGTCGAGCAAAATGTGAGAGACGCTTGAAGACAATAGTCGAATGAGTTACGCCCTGGGGAAATGGCCTGGTAATTTTAAACAAAATTTGCAGAATTGGGACTTCTCAACAAATTCTGATGTGCCTACGTCGAACTAATCGCTGAAGCCAATTCGATGCGCAATTTCAGCATTAGAAAGTGCGATACCCACCAACCCGTTCATCGCGTGCAAGGATTCGAGATGATCGCGCGCAGTGAAGCCGGCCATGGCCTCCTTTGCCAGCAAGACGCGATAATCGCGCTGATAGGCATCAACGGCGGTTGAACGGACACACCACGCTGTGGTAATGCCGGCAAGCACCAGAGTTTCTGGTTGCAGGCGGCCGAGAACTGCATCCAAGCCGGTTTGAAAGAATGCCGAGTAGCGCTTCTTCACCAAGATGCCATCCTCAGGCTTGATCTGTAATTCCGGCAGCAATTGGCACCCGGCTGTGCCCTGAATCGCATACGGTTTGCCGCTGCGCTGCACATGCAAGAACGCATCGGAGAGATCCGGCGCAAATTCCTGCCGAAACCAAATTACGGGAAGATTATGGGCGCGAAAAAGCGCGGCCAACTCATTGGTTGCCGCGACCAAGCGCTGGCGCGCTTCCGGCAACTGGCTATTGGGCCAAAGCGCCGGATTGAAATAATCCTGCACCAAATCGATGACGATGAGTACGAGATTTTTCATTGGCGTTGCTTGTTCTGTCGAAACTCCGACGGTGCGCTGCCGAACTGCTTTTTGAAGCTCCGCGCAAAATGCGCTTGATCGCTGAAGCCGGCTTGATACGCAATCTCCGCCACGGTGCCGGCGTTCTGTTTGAGCAAATCTGCGGCGCGCTGCAACCGCATGGAACGGATAAGCTGGCTCGCGGGTTGATCGACAAGCGCGCCCAGCTTGCGGTTGATCTGTGAACTGCTCATGTTGACGGCCATGGCCAGCTCTTCGACGCCAAAGTGTTCATCGCCAAGATGCGCTTCAATGGCGGCAAGAACGCGCTGCAGGAAGGTTTGATCCGCGGACGTCGCGGCGACTTCTGCTGGTTTAATGATCGTCGCGGTGCTGAAGCGCTGGCGCAATTGCCGCCGCAGGGAGATGAGATTGCGCACCCGCGCGAGCAATTCTTTGGCGCTGAAGGGTTTGTGCAAGTAGTCGTCGACCCCGGTTTCCAAACCGGCGAGCTTGTCGTCCAAGGCTGCCTTGGCGGTGAGCATGATGATGGGAATGTGGCTGGTTCTTTCATCATTTTTGAGCATGCGGCTCATGTCGTAGCCGTTCATGTTCGGCATCATCACGTCGGTAATGATCAAGTCGGGAATCGTTTCCTGCGCTTTGGCCAGTCCCTCCTCGCCCTCCGCAGCAAAGAGAACGCGATAGCCGAACTGCAATTGTTCGCTCACATACGTGCGAATGTCTGCATTGTCTTCAACGAGGAGTATGAGTTCCTGGTTGCTTGTTGCTGGCTGCTCGTTGCTGGTCGCTGGTTGTTCGTCACTGATTGCGCGATCATCACTCCTCAATCCGCGCTCTTCAATCTTCGCCTCGCTGACCATCACTGACTGCTCACCGGTTACTGAGCGAAGTGGCAGCTTCACAACGAACTCAGAGCCTTTGCCGACTTCGCTGGCGACGGAAATCTCACCGCCATGCAATTCCACGAGTTCCTTCGCTAATGCGAGGCCAATACCCGTACCTTCATATTGATGAGAGCCATCGGCTTGATAAAAACGATCAAAAACATGCGGCAAATGCTCCGCGGCGATGCCGGTGCCGGTGTCGCGCACAATGATGATCGCGGATTGTGGCTTGTGGCTTGCGGGAGTTTTTGAATCGGAACTCCCCAATTTGCATTCTAGCCTCACACAGCCTCCGGGCGGCGTAAACTTGACCGCATTCGACAGCAAATTATAAAACACTTTCTCAATCTTTTCGGCATCGTAATTGAGCGTGATGTCATCATGCGTGCTGTGGAATTGCAGCGTGATCCCCTTCTGCGCGGCCATATGCTCGAATGAAGCTGTCAAATTTTTGAGAAATGAAATGATATTCGCGCGCGCAGCTCGCAAGGCCATGCTGCCCGCCTCCAGCTTGGAGAGATCGAGCAGTTGATTGATCAATCGTTGCAAGCGCCGCGCATTGCGCGAGGCAACTTCGAGCTTGCTTTGATTTTGCCGGTCTAAAATCGAGGCCAGCACACTGTCGATCTGCCCCAAAATCAACGTCAGCGGCGTGCGAAACTCGTGTGAGATGTTGGCAAAGAAGCGGGATTTCATTTGATCGACTTCGCGCAGCTTCTCGGCCTCCATTTGCTCCAGGCGTAAACGCTCGGTCAGGCGGGCGCGGTTCAGCTCATATCGCCGCGCCGCCAGCAATAAAACCGTGAGGAGTGAAATATAAAGCAGATACGCCCACCACGTCTTCCACCACGGCGGCGTAATCGTGAATCGCAACGCCGCGCCTTCTTGATTCCAAATGCCGTCGTTGTTGGAGCCGCGCACGCGCAAGGTATACTCGCCGGGATCGAGATTGGTAAACGTAATGTCGTGCTTCGCGCCTAGCTGAATCCAATTCTCATTAAAACCTTCGAGTTTGTAGGCAAATTGATTCTTGAAAGAGTTGCGATAGCTTAAGGCCGCAAACGCAAAGGTGAGAATATTGTCGCGGTAAGAAAGCGTGATATGCTCTTTTTTCGAAATGCCTTTCTCGATAATTGGATCGCCTGCGGCGGTGCTGATATTGTAGCGCGTCAGACGGGTGATAGCCACCGGCGGGATGTCATCATTGTCTTTGATATGCCCGGGGTGAAACAGGTTGAGGCCGTTAATGCCGCCGAAGAATATCTCTCCGCTCCGCGCGCTTTTAAAATAAGCGCCGCTGTTGTATTCATCCCCCTGCAAGCCGTCGTGAATATCATAGTTGCGGAATTTTTCCACGGCGGGATCGAAGCGCGACAAGCCTTTATTCGTGCTGAGCCAGAGCCGGCCCGCTTCATCTTCCAGGATGCCATAAATCACGTCATTCGGCAAGCCCTCGCTTTCACGATAATGCCGGAATGTGATTTGCCCGCCTTCGCGGACGAGCTTGTTCAAGCCGCCGCCCCACGTGCCGAACCAAAGCGTACCGTTGCGCGACTCATGAATCGTAAGCACCCGGTTGCTGCTCAGGCTGTTGGGCTCTTGGGGATCATGCAAATAGCGCGTTGCCGTTTCGTTCCGCCGGTCAAACAAATTGAGGCCGCGATTGGTTGCGACCCAAAACAATCCCTCGTGATCTTCATGCAGCGCAAAAATATAATTGTTGCTCAGGCTGGCAGGGTTATCTGGTTCGTGTTGATAGTGTTTGAATGTTCCGTTCGTGAGGTCGAGCTTGTTCAGGCCGGCTGCGGTTCCAATCCAGAATTCGCCGACGCTCCCGCCGCTGCGGGATTCATAAAGCGAGGTCACGGCGCCGTCGCTTAAGCTGCTCGGATTCACGGGATCGTGCAGATAGCGCGTAAAGCGTCCGGATTCGCGCTCCAGCCGGTTAAGCCCGTTCGCTGTGCCGATCCACAAAACGCCGCTGCGGGATTCACAAATCGCCTCCACTGTATTGCTGCTTAAACTCCGAGGATTGTTCGGATCGCTTTTATAGCGCGCAACAATTCCGCGCCGGCGATCAAGCAGGTCGAGGCCGCCGTTATTGGCGCCGATCCAAAGCCTGCCGTCGCGCGATTCATAAATGGCGCCAATGCTGTTATCGCTAATGCTGTGCGGATCATTCGGATTGTGCTGTAACAGCGCGAAAGCATTTTTTTCGGGATCAAGCCGGTTAACGCCGCCGCCGCTGGCGCCGATCCAAAGCACGCCGTCATGACGAGGGTCTTCGTAAATCGGAAAAACATAATTGCTGCTCAGGCTGTTGGGATTGCCGGATTCCTGCTGATATCGCGTGAAGATGATTGCGTTTTGCTCCGTGCTTTTTGCCGTCTGCAATTTGTTCAGCCCGCCGCCCCACGTTCCAATCCACAGTTCGCCGCTGCGCGCCCGATGAATGCTGAAAACCGCGTTGCCGCCCAGGCTGCCGGCCTCTTCGGCGTCGAATTGATAGCGCGTGAAAGCGCCCTGCTTGCGCTCGAGCTTATTCAAGCCGCCGCCATTGGTTCCGATCCACAGCGCGCCTTCGTGATCCGCGGCAATCGCCATAACCATATCGTGACTCAGGCTGGCGGGATTATTGGGATCGCGCCGATAATGCCTGAATGTCGCGTTGGTTTGATCAAGCCGGTTGAGTCCCTTGCTGGTTCCGATCCAAAGCACGCCCGGTTGTTGCTCATCGGCGTAAATGCACCAGACGGAATTATCGCTCAAGGCGGCGGGATCGCCGGGATCGTGTTGATAGCGGATAAACGCGCCGCGCTCGTGATCAAAACGATTGAGGCCTCCGCCTAGCGTGCCGATCCAAAGATTCCCCGCACGATCTTCGTGAATGGCGCGCACGCGATTGTTGCTCAAGCTATTGAGATCAGCAGGATTGTATTGATACCGCGTGAAGGTTTCTGTGACAGGGTCAAACTTGTTCAGTCCGCCGTTTTCCGTTCCCACCCACAACACGCCGGCGTTTTTGCTGCTGCGGGATTCATGCAGCGCCCAAACTCCGCTGGCGCCCAGGCTGCTGGAATCTTTGTGATTGTATTTGTAAACCGCGAAATTGCGCCCGTCATAGCGATTCAAGCCGTCGAACGTGCCGAACCACATGAAGCCTTTGTGGTCTTGCAGAATGCAATTCACCGTGCTGTGCGACAATCCATCTGCGATGGAAAGATGTTCGAATTTGAGAGCGGGCTGCGTTGCTTGCGACAAGCATTCAAATGAGAAGAGCAGAAAAATCAGCAATGCTCCAGCGCCGGCGTTTTTATCGTTCATGCGGCAAATTACGCCAAATGCTATTTTCTTAAAAGAGAAATCTTTGTCTTAAAAGTCAAGGTGGGGCGGTGGCTTTTGCGGACAGCCTTCTTGGAATCAGAATTAAATGACTCTCGCATATCTCAAGCCGCGAATGAACGCTAATAAACGCGAATTAGAAATAGAGTGGCGTACATTCGCGTTAATTAAGGGCGCAACCCGGTTTGAATCTCTAATACACGATTTTAAGCGCAGGCGAAGCTGATGAACAAAACAGAGACTTTTGACCAGGGCCTTTTCTGAAGAAGCGCCTCGTTCCGCAAACAAAAAACCCCCGGCGGCTGTGCGCCTCCGGGGGTTTGAGCATGCAGAAAAGAGTGGACTTTATTTCATCAAAACGAGCTTGCGCTGGCTGACAAAATCGCCGGCTTTAATGATGTACAAATACACGCCACTGGCCACGCGCCGGCCGTTGGTATCCGTCGCGTCCCACACCACGTTGTGCGTGCCTCCGGACATCTCGCCGGCAACCAACTCTTTAACCATCTGGCCGTTGCTGTTGAAGATCGCCAATGTCACATGACGCGCCTCCGGCAATGCAAAGCTAATGGTTGTGCTCGGATTGAACGGATTGGGATAATTCTGACTCAGCTCGAACGTCTCCGGCAAGGCTTCGGCAGTTTCTCCCGCTTCCACGACATGCAGCGCTTCGCTGATCTTCGCAAACGTGAATCCCGCTGCAGCAGTCGTTCCGCGGAACTCGATCTGATCGATGTACACATCGTCATTGTTGTCGCTCGCATCGCACATGAAACGAATGCGGGCGTTGGTCGGGAAGTTGTACGAGCTGCGCGGAATCGTCACCACCGCGTGATAGAAGGTGTTGTTCGCGATGCTGCCCGCGCGCGCAATGGCCGCCACGGTTTGCCACGAGGAGCCGTTATAGTATTGCACCCAGAAATCCTCGTTCGTTTCCAGGCTCACCATTTTGAAGTAGAAATCGACTTCGAGCGTTTGGTAAGCCGTCACGTTGTACGTGGAGGTGTGATAGAATGACGAAGCGGTGCCGGAATTGTCCTGAATGTTGGCCGCAGCGCTGCCTTGATAAGCATGCGTACCGCCGGTATAACGCGACATATCCGAGCCGCCGTCGGTATAGCTGCCCATGCCGGTTTCGAAGTTATCAAAGGTAATCACCTGCCATGTGCTTGGCGGATCAACGGTGATATTCATCACGGCTTGATCGCTGCCGCCGTTGCCGTCTTCCACCCGAACCGTGAATTGATTCGCGCCCACGTCACCGCTGCCGGGCGTGCCGGAGAGCGCGCCATTAGCCGCAACGCTCAACCAGGCCGGGCCGGTCACTTTTGAGAAGGTCAAGGGATCGCTGTCGGGATCAGTGGCGTCGCCGGCAATCGAGCCGCTATACGCCACCCCTTCGGTCGCGTTCGCTTTGCTGAAGGGATCGTTGGTGAAAGCGGGCGGATTGTTGACGGGCGGCGCGCTGCCGGTCACGCTGATCTCATCGAATGCAAAACCGTCCGTGGCGATCGGATAATTGTCGTATTGTTGAAACTTGACGATGAACGTGCTGCTCAAGCTCAAGCCGTTCGCCGCGGCCAGTGCATCCAGATCGAGGCTGAAGGTTTGCCAGGCCGTACTGCTGCCGCTTAGGTTTTGCACCTTCACGAAGCTGGAGCCGCCGTTGCTGGAAAAATAAACGCCGTCTTGCGTGTGGATTTCGTCGCCAAATTCCTTCCAGCGGAAATCCAGCGTCACTTGCGATTCGCCGGAAAGATTCAAATGCAACCATGCTTCATTTTGGCTATAAACATTGCTGGTGGTTACATCCATCGTGAGATGATGACTGCCCGCAAAAGGACCATTGGCCGTGGTCACTTGAATACGTCCAGCGGTATTGGATTTGTACGTGTTCCAATGATTATCCAACGAACCGCTCTCAAAGCCCGTGTAGTACGGCAGCGTGGCATAATCCGCCGGCGGCTGCGGAATTGTTCCGACGCCGACGGCCAGCCAAGCTTCAGCCGTTGCAAGAGCCTCGGGTGAACCGACGCCGTACAAGCCTTCGGCTGCGGCAATCGCGCCGGCGCGCGCGGCATCGTAATTCGAGCTGGAGGTTAAGAACGAATTGTTGTTCGTGTATGCAATGGCCGCGGCTTTGGTGAGGCCGAGGCTGGGCACGTTGTAGGCATAACCCACGTCGTTCGTGCCGCTGCCGCCTTCCACCAACAAATAAAACCAAAAATTCTGCACGCCGCTGTTGATGTGTACACCGCCATTGTCGCCGGAGCCGGTGTACCAATAAGCGCCCTGATAGGTATCCGGATCGCTGAACTCATTCGGGTTTTGCATATTCCGGATGCCCAAACCGTTGGCAGTCAGATCTTCACCGACGCGCCATCTCGCAAGAGGGAATCCGCTTTCCTGGCCCGGGTTCTCTTTGAAAAGTTCCACGGCATTGCCGAAAATGTCGCTGAAGGATTCGTTCAATGCGCCGGACTCATACGAATAGATCAAATTGGAAGAAAAATCCGTCACGCCGTGCGTCAACTCGTGGCCGACCACGTCGAGGCACACCAGCGGAAAATAATTCACCCCGTCGCCGTCGCCGTACGTCATGCGGCTGCCATCCCAAAACGCATTCACGTTGTTGGGATAACCCATGCCCACCAAGTTGGCATGAACATAACTGAGCAGAGTAAACCCGGCGTTATTCAAGCTGTTTCTGCCGTGCTTCTGGAAGAAGTAGTCGTAGGTCGCCTCCGCGCCCCAATGCGCACTCACGCCGGCGCCATCCCACGGACCCGTGGCGCTAGAGGAGGTGAAATCCGTGGCATTGGTGTAACTGGTGCCGTTGTTCATGTTGTAGGTACGAATATCCGCGCCGCGCACGGTGTTATCGTTGGCCTGCAAACGGTAACTTGAGCCTGAGACCTGATCGACCCTCATAGATACTGTGCCGTTGTACAACGAGGCGCCGCTACCGTTGACTTCGACGTCGTGAATGCGGGTAATTTGATTGACAATCGCGCCGGTTTTGGCATCCACGTCAACGTAATAGCGGCCCAGCGGCTTCGCGGCATAAATATCGAAGCGATACACCAGTTTCATGTTCGCCGCCGTGATTTCCGCTCTGCCGGAGGTGAGCTGCAATTCGCCTTTGGGATAAAATGTGGCGTTAGCGTCGTTGCGCTCTCTTTTCAAAAAGGCTTCATTGACTTCGTTTTGCCACATGTAGCTTTCGGCGCCGATATGCCGCAACGCCGCTTGCAGCGCAGCCGCTTCGCTGAGCACAGGCGCAACGTCCATCTTTAAATCATGCACGAGCCGGCCGTTGGCATACCACACCGCGCCGTTCTTTTCGTGCAGAATGTATTCCGCGCCGATGATGGGGATCCCCTTGTAATGCTGAATATGGCGGTGATGGGCGCCCAATTGATCATACGACGAACGGTACAACTGAATGTGATTGTCATCAGAAATTTGGAAATACTTCTGATATTCCTGAAAAAAGGTTGCGACCGCGGGTTGCTGCGCGCCGGCAAATTTAATCTCCGTCGGCGTTTTGCCGGTTTGATCAAATTTCAACTGCGCTTGGTGTAAAATGGTATTTTTTTCTTGGCCGTCATCCGCGGCAAATGCTAAAACCGCCATGCAAAACATTGTGGCTACAACAAACCGAGAGTAGCGCTTCTTCATAGGGTTTCTCCTCATAGAAAAATAATTTGATTTGTTTTGCCTCACACGGCTGGTCATGAGGCGCTTAGAAAAGAATGTCTAACTTTCAACGTTGTGCGGAGAGAGGTTCGCCAGTCGAAGTACACGAGTTCAAAATGCGATTGCGTGCTTGCTCTCGCGAAGAACACTGAGGCCGCAGAGTTGGTTCTTAGCTCATTTTCTGCGGACTCTGTGAGAGAAAATGTGCAGTGAATTTATGCCAAACAGCTCTACGGAGGAAAAGCTTAGGCCGGCTGAGCGCAAGGTCTTGCTCGTGCGTCAAGGGCCTCGCGATTGGTCACAAAAATGCCGCGGCGATTTTCGCATATTCATTTCCGCCGTTTCAGGCAATTATGAATTTTTAAAAACCAAACAAATGAGAGTGGTACATCGAGGCGAGTCAACAGGCGCAAGCCTGCAGCATAACGTCAAATATAGTTCGCTGCGCTGGCCCAAACCCCTGAGTAGCTTAACTCCATCGGCTGAAGCCCGAATTCTCGTAACACATCAAGCCATTTACGATAAGAGAATATCTTCCGCAGCTCTGCCTCAACTAACAGGCGCTGTTGCTTCTTGGGCAATTTACGAAAGTCGGCTTTATCGGTAATAAACCAACCAATTCCTTCGCCAGGAAGGCCTGTATTCTTGTTTATCACTAAGCACTGAGCTCACCGAAGCCAGCCGCCACAATGATGAACAGATAGAGCAGCCCGCCGATTCGGGCATAGACTTGCGGCGATGCCGTGATGCAGCGGTTGGTCATTCCCGTCATTTATTTAGCACGGCCCTTGCACCTCATACCTCGGCCCGACAAACGTATCAGTCTTATAAACAGTTGTGAGAGAAACAAATGCTCGCGATAGTTTCGCGTTTGACGCTGTGTGATATTCAGGTGAGAGCGGCGCTTCAGTCATTCAACACAGCATGCTTTAGAGAAAGATGCGCCAATATATCAAAACCGTCGAATAAGTCAAGACATTTGTTCGAAGGTTTTTCTGGCCAGGGTCATGCGAGGAATTGTCAAGAGGTTGCCGTAAGCGCGGCCGGACTTTCTAGACTAATCGGTGCGGGCGAGAGTGATAGCATACACGCGTTCAAATCCCGCAGCTTTCAAGATGGCCGCACATCCATTCACCGTTGCGCCGGTGGTGATCACATCGTCAACCAGCAAAACGGTGTCATCTGTTGCGAGAAAACGCGTGTCTATCGCAAAAGCGCCTGACACGTTTTGGACGCGTTCCTGCGCGTTCAGTTTAACCTGTTTTTCCGTGAAGCGAATGCGCCGCAGCAGCTTGGGCATTATTGCGATACCCCACTTATTACTCAAGGCTTGCGCAATCAACAAACTCTGGTCAAATCCTCTTTCACGGCGGCGGCGAGGGTGCAGGGGCACCGGCGCCAAAACCGCTGATGATGCTAAAACCGCATGCAAGTCCGGTTGTATTCTTGCAGCAGCCAGCTCGCCAAGAATTTTTGCCAATGCCGGGCGATTGTGGTATTTCATGCTCGGTATCAACGCCGCGATTTCACCGTCATAATACCAAGCCGAAAGGTCAAGATCAATTCCTGCGGCGCACGCTTCATCCGTTTCAGCGTAGCGCGGCAGCGGAATGCGGGCTTGCTCGACGTTGCGCCAGCAGCGCTCGCATACGAAACGGGTGCGCTCGCTGATTTGAACATCGGCGCATACGACGCAACTCGGCGGATAGACGAGCGCAACAAGACTCCGCCAAAGATTTGAGATCGCCCCGGTCAAGCTCCCCCTCGTTGGTTATCGGCCGCCTCCCAGCGGAAAGGTGTAAGCGAACGCCAATTGCGGCTCGAAGCGGCGCTGCACTTTGTATTTTTGCGTAGCCTGATCGAACTTGAAGGTCCAGGCGTAATCCATGTAAAGAATCAGGAATTGGTTCAGTTTGTAGCCGATGCCGACGCGCGCAGCGGAATTTTCATCCATGTTGAAAACATCGGAAAGCTTGTCAACGCGCGTGTCGTCATAATACGCGCGCATGGCGATGTTGGGAACGGCGTCGGGCACCGTGGCTTCCAGGTGCAGGCGGCCGCTTTGCGGCACGCCGTCAAGGCGCTCAAAACTGCCGACGAGGCGAAGCGTGTTCAATACTTGGCCGTAGAGCAAGCCGTAAGTGCCGCGCAGCTTTTTTTGCTGCGCCTCGAGCGTATCTTCCTTCGTGCG
>SZPB01000040.1 GCA_030263535.1 Cytophagia bacterium CHB2 | reverse complement strand
TCCGAGATTGATCTGTTGACAACAAATATAATGCCTGGAAGCTTCCAAAGCCAATACCTGGCTATGTCTAAGAACTGATTTTTGCCAAACTACAGTAAGTAATTTGCCGAGGCCAATGCCACTAATTTTACGCGTCACCGACCGCGCCAGGCCGTCAAGACGCCAGCGCATCAATAGCATTTTCATTTGTTCTTTCATGGAAGCGGGAATCTAAACAAGAAAAGCCAAAAATGCACAAAAAAATCGCTGCTTGCTGCAAAAAAATGGGCGCTCGCAGAATTCGCGATCGCCCACCTGAAATTGTCCAGCGTCTTCCCGGTTTTTGTGGCCGGGCTTTGGTCAAATCATCTCATCAAGATCAACTTTCTTGTCGCACAGAAATCTCCGGCTTCGAAACGATACAAATACACGCCATTGCCGGCTGCGCGCCCATGATCGTCAAGCCCGTCCCAATGCAGATGGTGGTAACCGGCGGATTGCAATCCCAACTCAAATTTGCGAATGTGCTGTCCAACAGCATTGAAGATACGCAGGCGCGCGACTCTCGCTTGAGGTAATTGATATGGAATTATGGTGGAGGGATTAAAGGGATTGGGATAATTCTGGCCCAGGGCAAAATGCGCCGGTATCTCACGGCCCAAGTGTTCTGCGATGTTGGTGACGGAAACCGCGACTTCATTCGAAGCCCCACTCTGATTACCGCTGCTGTCGGTGGCGGTTACAACATAATAGTACTTTTGCGTCTGGTTGAATGAAGCATCAACAAAATTCGGAATCGTTATTGTTGCCAGCGGCAGCGGGCCAGGGTTACCGCTAAGAACGCCGCGATAGATCGAATAAAATGCTGGCGTTTCGTCAGCAGGTGGATCCCACCATAACCAAACCGTTTGTGAATCAACTTGAGCCGTCAAATGATTGGGCGCGCCTGGCGGCAAATTGTCAATTGAAGCTCCGCTGACGATGTTGGAGTTCACGAATACTCGCGGATTCTCCGTGTACGCTGCGATGAAAAACGGGATCGGAATCTTATCGCCCTTCGTCGGCGCGTGAAAACGATAAATCGAATCTGCTTGCGCCGGCAGGTTTCCAACCAATTCCCAAATCGCAGATGGATTAATGCGCCCTTCGCTGCGGGCGGACAGGCCATCAACGTTGCCGCGCCAGATGCCATATTGCGTAATCGGCGGGCGGGCGTAACTTCTGTCATTCGGCGCCGGAGACCAGACAAGCTCAACGCGCTTGCCCTGATCTTCCGGAACATCCATGACGCTTTTCAAATGCGCCGCTCCTAATCTTTCCTCACCAGACACAATAACCTTCCACAAAACCCAAAAGCCGTCAGCCTGCGACTCATAGCGAAAACGAATGGCAACGTTGGGCTGGCCCGCGACCAGCGAAGTGATATCGAGATTTGCTGGATTCATCACGGCAAGTGAGTCGCTGTAGTTGACTCCGGTTTGCGGATCGCTTCCCAAACGGCGTTCATAAACTTCGGACCATGAGCGCCCGCTGTCGGTGCTGACACTTACGGACAGCCGGGTGTATGTTCGCCCGCCCATCGCAAAGCCATTGAAGCTCAACCGCGCACGCGCTGTGAGTCTGCTGCAATCTAAATTTGGAATGATCAGTTCTTCATCCTGCCGGCGGCCAAGCGAATCGGCAGATACGACGGCGCCGCGAAAGCCGTAGCGCGGGCTTGTGCCCGTGTGCCACGATGAGGCAGCAGCTTCGCCCGAGGAAACAACCTGAAAACCCGACTGTTGCAGCATGGTGGCGGAAGAATCTGCGGGCAGGTCATGCAGCGCTGCCGCAAAAATGATATTCTCATCTGCGACTATGAAATGCGAATAAACGCCGCCACGAAAGCTCCGATCATCATCCGCCAGCACGCGCGTCGTGTCGTTTGACAGATCCTCATCACCCGCGAGTCGGGTGTAGGCTTCAATGGAATAGATGCCGGGCGAATTCGGCGTCCAGCCTGCCTGCGCCGGGATGAGGCGGCTGCTATCTGGCAGCAAAAGCTGTGAACCTGTACCGTTGAGTTGAAACACTTCTTGCCCGGCGGCATCGCGAATGATGCCGCGCCAGGCTATGTTGGTTTGCGCTTCGCGGCCGGCATTGATCACCCGCAGTGAAAAACTTGTTGGCTTCCCGCTAACTGCCGGAAACGAGCTGGTCAAGTCAATGGCAGCAATGTCGTGATCGAGTTGCGTGATGCCGGTGAGAGTCACGTCGTCAAGATAAATTCCACGGCGCGGTAGAGCCGATTTCGAGGCGACATACACAAAGCCGAGACGAATACTATCGCCCGGCGCCACCAGGCCGTTGGAGCCGTTGAGGATATCGACGCCCAGCGCCTCCAGATCAATGTTGTTCCATTGCGGGATCGATTGCGCCTGTCCTTGTAGAATGACAAGTTGATTGCCGGGCGCGAATCCCGCGCGCGTCATGTCGGTTCGATCGTTCTCGCCGCCATCGTCATAAAACAGGATTTCATTACCGGAGGTGACTTTAATTTCATCCAGCGCGAACATGGTGCCGGGCGTGACAATCGAAAAATCGCCATTGTGAGAGAAGCGAATTTTGATTTTTGTGCCGATGAATGCCGCGAGGTTGAGCGAGTAGGTTTTCCAGTTCAACGCCGTTTCGCCATAGAACGAAATCAACGTTCGGTAACTGGCAAAATCATCGCTTGAAACTTCCACGGTGTTGAAATCAAAACCGGCCTCAGTGAGAGATTGATATTGAAATGAAACGCGCAATGGCTCTTGTGCCGCGGTGAGATCGATTTCCGGTGTGATCAGAAATTGCCGGACAAATTCGGTGTAATGCCCGGTGTCAGGAATGGCGCAGCGCCATGCGCTCAGTCCGCTACCCGGCTCGAGTTTATCGAAACGCCATAAGGTTTCCGCACGGCCCGCATAAACGCGCAATTGCGCCTCGGGATCGGGCGCATCCCAATCCAAAGCAAAATTCATGGCGACGTGGCGCAGCGGCCGGTCAAGGCCCGCGTCATTGACATGCTCGGGCAGAACGATAACCGGCGACAACAGCATGTCGGTTTGAATCGAGGCAGTTTCGGTTTCGTGCCAACTATGTGAGGCGCTGCTGGCATTTCCATTTTCATAGCGCCAGTCGCTTTTTCCGGCGTTGGCAAAACCGGGGCCTTGCGGCACACTGCTCCAGCCGGCCGTCACCTGCCAGGAATTTCGTTCATTTTCGAAATTATCAAAGAATAGAACAGTCGTGCGCCGGGCGCTCGAATGTATGCCGGGAAGCGCGCCGGTGGATATGCGCTTGTGCAGTTCCGAGAGCCGGATCGCTTTCTCGCCCTTTTGTTTATCGCGACTGGCATCTGAGGCATAGACGAACAGAGTGCTCGCCAGCAAAAATCCGAAGAGTAACGAACCGCACCAGGCGCGGCAGAGCATGATTCCTCCGAAGGCTTCACCAACGTGAGCAGGTTTTGTAAGCCTATATCTACCGTCAACCGAGGCGGTTGCAGTCAGAACGAATTTTTCACCGAAGATTTCCGTGCCTTGAAACCGCGAATATATGCTAATACTACAACGTTAAGTTCGAGATTTCCCCGTACTTTTGTCAATGTCATGCAGGAGGAATCTTGTGATGTACTGGATTCGCAGCCGGTTCGAGCCGTTTTCCCAATACTTCACCAGATTCTTTCTGACATCACGGTGTTTGTGTCAACTTGACGTTATAGTGCTAATGCATTCATTCGCGATTATTAGCGTTCGTTCGCGGTTAGAGATCGGGGAAAGTTATTCACCCGGCCATTCCTACGGGCAAGATTCTTCGGCGGGGGCTTTTACATAAACACAAAGGCCTTTCAGGTTTTTGAAGCCTGAAAGGCCTTTGCGTTTTACTGCTTCTACTCAAACCAATTGAACTACTTCATCAAAACCATCTTCTTCATCTGCGTGAAGTTGTTCACGGTCAAGCGATAGAAATAAACGCCGGAGGTGTGTTTCTTGGCGTCCCACACCACGGTGTGGAAGCCCGCCGGCATATTGCCATCGACCAGCTTCTCAATCTCCTGGCCCAGCGAGTTGAGGATCGTAATCACGACTCTGCCGTGTTCCGGCAATGCAAATGTGATCGAGGTTTGCGGGTTGAACGGATTCGGATAGTTGTTGCCCAAACCGTATTCCGTCGGGAGGGCGCTGACCGGACGATCAGCGACGCCCGTGGTCACGATGGGCACCTCGTTGGAGAATACGCTCATGTTATCGGCATAGTCTTTCGCCGTTACGGCATAAACATAAGAGGTATTCGATTGCACCGTGTTGTCTTGATACTGCAGATCCGTCACCGTTGCAATTGCTTCACCAAAAGCAGGTTCACTCGACAACCGGCGATAAACCGAGTACGAGGCCGGCTCTTCGTTGTCCGGTTGCGTCCAGCTCAATTGCACCACGCCGCCTTCGAAGCCACCGCTCAATGCCGGAGCATTCGGCGGCAGATCGTCGGTGGAGGTGCCACAAGCTTCGTTGGAATTGGCAAACACCGCAGGATTGGCCGTGTGAGCAGAAACCATGAAGCAGGTTTCCACGCCGTCCGCCAACGTCGGGGCGACATAGTTGTAGTCCGGATCGGAATGCGCCAACACGCTCGCGATGAAATCCCAGGAAGTGGCCGAGCTGACATCATAGAAACGCGCGCCCGGCTTCAAGGATTTGACATCGGCGCTGATCATGGCGAGACGGTTCTCAACCACGGTGACATCGCCGCCCACCGGCATGCCGGTGGTGCCGGCAATCTTACGCCACACACCGTAATGCGTGATCGGCACGCCCGCAATACCGCCGTCGTTCGGCGAACGCGTCCAGCTTACACGCACTTGCTTGCCTTGATCATCGGGAATGTCATTGACGCCGCTCAGAGTAGCTGCTTGCACGCCCTTGCCGCTAACCGCAACATTCCAAACCGTCCAGTCTGCGTCATTAACCGCTTGATAACGGAAGCGAATCCAAACATTGGAATAACCGGCTGCCATGGAAGTGATGTTATACACTGCCGGCCGCAGATTCGCCGTGAAGAAGGCCGGGCCGCCATAATTTTGGCCGGTTTCAGGATCGACGCCGCGCAAACGCTCGGAGCCGGGGATATCATTCCAACTTGCGCCGCCATTATTGCTCACGCTTACCGAGAATCTGGTAAAGTCAAAGCCTCCGACGCCTAAAGCTTTGAAGGTAAGCCAAGCGGTTGAGGCCACGCCGCTGAAGTTGAGATTGGGAATGATTAAATCTTCATCCTGGGGCCGGCCCAACGAATCGAATTGCACGTATGCGCCGGTGTAATTGACGCCCAGGTTGACAAACGGCACCAATGCCGAAGCCGTGGTTTGCCAAGTCA
Organism: Cytophagia bacterium CHB2; assembly: GCA_030263535.1. NCBI lineage: Bacteria > Pseudomonadati > Bacteroidota > Cytophagia > Cytophagia bacterium CHB2. Next base: position 20,637 of record SZPB01000040.1, on the reverse strand, counting down.
CAACGCCAGGATCGGATCTCGAGGTATTGACCTGGAATCCGCGCGTGACCAATTGTGCAGGAGTCGCAGCAGCCGGCGCGTCCCACAATGCCGAGGAGAACAACACGTTGCCATCATGCACCACAAACGGCGAATAACGCGCGTCACCGAAACCGTCAGGATCGTCGGTTGCGACTGCGGTGGTGTCGTTGGAACGATCTTCGTCATTTGCGAGGCGGGTGAAGGCCCGAATACGATAGACGCCAGGGGCTGTGGGAGTCCAGGTGTTAATGGAAGCAATGGCTTCACTTTCGCCCGAGGCGATCGTTGTTGTGCCGCGGCCAACCACAGACGCGACTTGCGCACCGGTGGCGTTGTTAAAAATCGTGCCCTGCCATTGCACGTTGCTTTGCGGATTCAAGCCAGTGTTGGTCACATTCAACGTAAATGACAAAGCATCGCCAACTTTGGCCGGGAAAGGAATGCCAACATTGACGGCTGCGACGTCGTCTTGAATGGTTTGGCCGACAAGATTGAAATCATCGATGAAGAGACCGCGACCCGTGACATGCGCAGCGCCAGTGCCGGCCGGGTCATAAGCAAACACAAATCCGAGGCGAACGTTATCGCCAGGCGACAAAGTACCATCCGCACCGGTTAACAAAAGATTTCCAGGTACGGCGACATTTACCCAATTGGGATTTGGGTTGGCAGCGCCTACGTAGGCTGCAACCGCAGAACCGGGGGCAAAGCCTTCGGCTGTCATGCTCGATGCCCCGCTCTCGCCGCCGTCATCACTGAAAACTACGCCGCCAGGCCCGGTAACGGTAATGTCATCCAGTGCGAAAATAGCGTCGGCCTGCACGAAACCATAGTCACCATTCTCACTGAAACGGAGCTTGATGACTTTGCCGGCATAGGCATCCAGACTCACCGTGTGGTTGGTCCAAGTTGCCGTGCCGCCGCCCGCACTGCCATCCGGACCATGAAAGGATGCCACGGAAGTGTACGCCAGAAAATCATCATCAGCCGTGAACACATCAACTTTGTTGAAATCGAATTCCGGCTCGGAGATGGATTTGTAAAGGAAACTCAGACTGATGGGAGCGGAAACACTGGTCAAATCGATTTCCGGCGTCGTCAAATATTGACGGCTGAATACATCATAGGGAGGCGTTCCCGGGTTGTGAACAGACCAGCTACTGGCGCCGGCGCCGGGGTCGCTGGTATCAAACGCCCACAACGCTTCATCTTTGCCGAGATACACATAAATCTGATTCGCAGAACTCACCGCATCCCAATCCAACCAAAAATCGAGGTTCAAGCGCGCCAACGGAGCGCCGCCCTCAACCGTGGTCGGAAGAGTAAACGCGGGTGACATCAACATATCCGTGCTGGAAGGCGTTGCGCCGGTTTCATGCCAGCTTGTGGTAGCGCTGTGAAAGTTACTAGTGGACGGTTCCCAGTCGCTGGTCGTCTCATCCACATAGCCGCCGGGCGTGGCTTGAATACCCCACGTTGCTCCCGCTTGCCATCTTTCTTGGCCGCCCTCGAAATCATCAAAGAAGATGACTTCCTGAGCAGCAGCGGTTTGAGAAGATTTGGATTTTGGGGAAATAGCCGTAGCCGTTGCATCATCAGTTTTCATGGGTGTAATCTGAAAACGCGCTTTATCCTTTTGGGACATCAGCTTGATAGTTTTGGCGGTGGCTTTGAGGTCCTTCTTGTTGGCATCATGCGCCGCCAGAAGTCCCAAGCCGCAGATAAAAACCGTCAAAAGCACAACTAGAAATTTTCGTTGCATGAGCAACCTCCCTTAGCGATTAAAGGTTTGAACGGTTTTGAAGATGAGAATTGGTAAAAATGAATTCATTAAATTGTACAGCTTCGCCTCCTTTCTCTTTGTTGAATTCTCTCGTCTGTTCAACAATTAAAATTTTCAATTCGTCTGCCTTGCGGGGACGAAAATACCGGATTGTTGTTTTGCATGCGCGGCTTATCGCCATTGTTACTCGCCGTGGTTTGTCGTTCTCTTTATTGCTTCGACTTGGCCGGTGTCGCAGGCGGGCGAGGTTAAATAAGAAAATGGTGTCTTAAAAAGACTGTGAAAAAACAAAAAAGGTATTTTATTGGCGGCTGAAAATTAAGGCAAAAATTAGAAATGAAAAATCGCGTAAAATGAAGCTTAGGTATAGGAAGGCGTTGCCGCCCTTCTCGGCGGCGAAAAAGAACTCTGGGGGTAAAACAGTCGTTGTGCGGCTCAGTAAAAGCAATCACGCTACTAACCCTCATCCTCCGTCCCGGCGCATACGCGGGATGGTTCGATCTCGTGAATTCGTACGACTGTCAATGGTGTCGGTGCGCGCTTAAAATTTAACGGGCAAATATGAAGAAACGATTCGAGAATGTCAAGTCGATTCTTGCCCAATCACTTGCATTCCGAGTTTTTTTTTCTATATTTGTCGCTTGTTTGAATCCGCTCACATCGTTGTCACCGTGAAAACAATAACGCTTCCTCCGGCCATCCTGCCCTCGCGGGATCTCGTGAACATTCATCTCTGCCAGCATGCAGCACGCTTCCTCCGGAAGAGCGAACGTGTTGGCATTGGCACAATGCGGAGCCGCAACCCAAACCTCCGGACACCGATCAAAGGGGATTCGCACTGATTTCATCTGCGTTGATCCGGGGAAATCTGCGTCCAATGTGTTTGTCTTGAAAGTAACGATTTCACTTTTACTAGATCAAAAATCATTATGGCTGAAAAAGAGTTTATCATCGTCAAGGGAGCGCGGGAGCACAACCTCAAGAACATCGAAGTCACCATTCCCCGCAATCAAATCGTCGTGATCACCGGCCTGTCCGGCTCGGGCAAATCCTCCCTGGCCTTTGACACGATTTATGCCGAGGGCCAGCGCCGCTATGTCGAGTCGTTGTCCGCTTATGCCCGCCAATTTCTCGGGTTGATGGAAAAGCCCGATCTCGATTATATCGAAGGCCTCTCGCCCGCAATTTCCATCGAACAAAAATCCAGCAGCCGCAATCCGCGCTCGACGGTGGGCACGGTGACGGAGATTTATGATTATCTGCGCTTGCTGTTTGCGCGCATCGGCGTGCCGCATTGCTACAATTGCGGCAAAACCATCGAGCGCCAAACCGTGCAACAGATGGTTGATGCCATTCTGGCGCTGCCGAGCGGTGCAAAGTTTCAAGTACTGGCGCCGGTGGTGCGCGGCCGCAAAGGCGAATATCGCGAGATTTTCGATACCGCGCGGCGCGATGGCTATGTGCGCGTGCGCGTCGACGGCGAGGTGAAAGATTTGGCCGGCGATCTCAAACTTGACAAAAATAAAAAGCACAACATCGAAATCGTGGTCGATCGCCTCGTCAACGAAAGTGGCATCAAAACGCGTTTGACGGATTCGCTCGAAACCGCGCTGCATCTGGCTAACGGCCTGGTGTTGATCGATGTCCTGGGTCAAAAAGAAATCCTATTCTCCGAGCATTTTGCCTGCGCCGAATGCGGCATCTCGATCGAAGAGCTGGCGCCGCGTTTGTTCTCCTTCAACTCGCCGTACGGCGCCTGCCCCACCTGCAACGGCTTGGGAACGACGATGGAAGTCGATCCCGAGATGGTGGTGCCCAATCCCAAGCTCTCGATTCGCGATGGCGCGCTGGAAGTTTGGGGGGATAATCAGGAAGGCTGGTATTGGGAACAACTGCGCGCGGTGAGCAAGGCCTTTGATTTCTCACTGGACACGCCGTGGGATCAGCTCAAGAAAGCGCAACAGCGCGTGGTGTTGTATGGCTCCGGCGACCGCGAATTGAAGTTCAATTATGCCAGCGGCAACGGCCGCATGCAGGCGCAATTCACCGGCAAGTTCGAGGGCATCATCCCGAATTTGCAGCGCCGCTACGTCCAAACGGATTCGCAATACATTCGCGCGTGGATCGAAGGCTTCATGAACAAGAAGGCCTGTCCCGGCTGCAACGGCGCGCGCTTGCGTCCGGAGGCGCTGGCGGTAAAAATCCGGCAACACAGCATTTTCGAAGTCACGCGCATGACGGTGCGGGCCGCGAATGAATTCTTTCGCAATTTGAATTTGAATACGCGCGAGCAAAAAATCGCGCATCAAATCATGAAAGAAGTGCGCGAACGCCTGGGCTTTCTGGTGAATGTCGGACTGGAATATCTCACTTTGCACCGCGACGCCGGCACGCTTTCCGGCGGCGAGGCGCAGCGCATTCGCCTGGCGACGCAAATCGGCTCGCAGCTTGTGGGCGTGCTTTACATTCTCGACGAACCTTCCATCGGACTGCATCAGCGCGACAATCGCAAGCTCATCGACACGCTGGTGCATTTGCGCAATCTTGGCAACACGGTGATCGTCGTCGAGCATGATCACGAAACCATCGAGTCTGCGGATTGGGTGATCGATTTGGGTCCGGGCGCGGGCAAAGACGGCGGGCACGTGGTGGCCGCAGGCACGCCCGCAGACGTTGCGCAAAACACGAAATCACTTACCGGCGATTATCTTGCCGGGCGCAAATACATCGCGATTCCGATGAAACGGCGGCCCGGCAACGGCACATTTCTCGAATTAAATGGTGCACAGGGCAACAATCTCAAAAATGTCGAAGTGAAATTTCCGCTGGGCATGCTCACCTGCATCACCGGCGTTTCCGGCTCGGGCAAATCGACATTGATCAATGAGACGCTGTTTCGCGTGCTCAGCCGGGAATTGAATCAAGCCAAGCAGCAGCCGCTGCCGTTCCGCAACATTCGCGGTTTGCAACATCTCGATAAAGTCATCGACATCGATCAATCGCCCATCGGCCGCACGCCGCGAAGCAATCCGGCGACCTATACCGGACTGTTCACCGAGATTCGCGATTTATTCACGCAAACGCAGGAAGCAAAAGTGCGCGGCTACAAGCCCGGGCGGTTCAGTTTCAATGTCAAAGGCGGCCGCTGCGAAAACTGCGAAGGCGACGGCATCATCAAAATCGAAATGCACTTTTTGCCGGATGTTTATGTCACCTGTGAAGCGTGCAAAGGCAAACGCTACAATCGCGAAACACTCGAAGTCAAATACAAAGGCAAATCCATTGCCGAAGTGCTGGACATGACGGTGGAAGAGGCGCTGGATTTCTTTCAACATATTCCCACCCTCAAACGGCGCTTGCAAACGCTGCACGACGTCGGCCTGGGCTACATTCATCTCGGCCAACAGGCCACGACGCTTTCCGGCGGCGAGGCGCAACGCGTGAAGCTGGCGACCGAGTTGTCGCGCGTGGCCACCGGCCGCACGATTTACATTCTCGATGAGCCGACCACCGGCCTGCATTTCGAAGATGTGAAAATGCTGTTGAGTGTGTTGAATCGCCTGGTAGACATGGGCAACACCGTGATCGTGATCGAGCACAATCTCGATGTCATCAAAACCGCGGACTATATCATCGATCTCGGTCCGGAAGGCGGGGATAACGGCGGAAAAATCGTTGCAACCGGCACGCCCGAAGCAGTAGCGCAAAACTCCGACTCTTTCACCGGCGAGTTTCTTGCAAAAATATTGCGGGAAGGGAAACGCGAATTGCGGCCTTCGCTCGCGGCAGAAACCTATAGCAATGGTCGCCGCGCCTTTGCGCGCAAAATTTCCGAGGAAGAAGTCAGTTGGAAAAAGAGCAATCGCAAAAAGGTCAAAATTGCCTTTGACGAAGATGATGAAGAAACTGACAAAGCCCGCCGCAAAAAAGGAAAACCGGTAAAAAAGTAACTCCCGCAACCTCGCCGGCAGTAACCGCCATCTCTTTTGGCGCATATGCTGTGAAGCTAACCAGGTGTTTTCGAGTGTGGGTTTTGAGCGAAAACAGCCTTTCCGGCGGCACCCCGGCGCTCAAGTTCGCAACCGCTACTGATTTTGTGAGGAGGAAAGATGAAGACCATCGCGCTTTGTGTTCGATTGGCGATAACCCTCGCGATGGGTTTAAGTGTAATCTCGTGCTCGGGAGAAAAATCAGTCAACACGAAAGCGGATGTGCTTCTTCGCAACGGCGCCATTTACACCGTTGATGCCGCGCGAAGCTGGGCCGAAGCTGCGGCGATTGCGCATGGCAGAGTTATTTATGTCGGCGCGAATGCCGGCGCTGAAGAGTTTATCACACCGCAAACGCGCGTCATTGACCTGAACGGCAAAATGGTGCTGCCGGGTTTTCATGACTCGCATGTGCATCCGGTGAGCGGCGGCATCGAGCTGGGGCAGTGCAATCTCAACGGCTTGCAAACGCAGCAAGAGATTTTCGATGCCGTGCGGGAATATGTGCAAAAAAATCCCGCCTTGCCGTGGATTGTGGGCGGTGGTTGGGATTTGCCCATTTTTCCGAATGCCAATCCCACGAAGCAACAACTCGATCAGCTCGTTTCTGATCGTCCGGCGTTTCTCTCTGCTGCGGATGGCCATTCGGCCTGGGTTAATTCAAAAGCGCTGGAGCTGGCCGGCATCACCGCTGCAACCGCAGATCCACCGGAAGGCCGCATCGAGCGCGATCCTCTTTCAAAAGAGCCAACCGGAACGCTGCGCGAACGCGCAACTGATTTGGTCTCCAAGCATATTCCACCCTTGACGAGCGCGGATTATCTTGCGGGTGCAAAACGCGGGTTGGCAATGGCCAATCGTTTCGGCATCACCTCGTTGCAAGAGGCAAGCGCAACGCCGGAGATACTCGCGGCTTATGATTCGCTGGATCGCAGCGGTGAGCTGACTGCGCGGGTGGTGGCGGCAATGTATGTCGATCCCGCCAAAGATGAAGCACAGATCAAGGAACTGAAGCAAAAGCGCAGCCGTTATCGCGGCAAGAACTTGCGCGCCGATGCGGTCAAGATTTTTGCCGACGGCGTGATTGAGTCGCGCACGGCTGCGATGTTGGCGCCTTATCTTGATCGCCCCGATTATCGCGGCATTCCGAATCTCGAAGCCGATAAGTTTAAGCGGCTCGTCACGGCATTGGACCAGGAAAAATTTCAAGTACATATTCACGCAATTGGTGATCGCGCCATTCGCATGGCGCTCGATGCGCACGAAGCGGCGCAGCTCGCTAATGGCCGGCGGGATGCGCGGCATCATCTGGCGCATATTCAACTGATCGATCCACAGGATATTCCGCGCTTCGAGCGGCTTGGTATTATCGCGAATTTTCAATCACTGTGGGCTTATGCCGACACTTACATCACGGAATTGACCGAGCCGGCGCTCGGCCCGGAGCGCTCACGCTGGCTTTATCCGATTGGCAGCGTCATGCGCAGCGGCGCGATGATTGTGGGTGGCAGTGATTGGTCGGTGTCGTCAATGAACCCGCTCGATGCCATTCAGGTTGCGGTAACACGCCGCGGCGTGGATGATTCCACCGGTAGCGCCTGGATTCCGCAAGAAATTGTCGATTTGCCCACGATGCTTGCTGCGTACACGATCAACGGCGCGTATGTCAATCATCAGGAAAACGAAACCGGCTCAATCGAAGTCGGCAAGGCGGCCGATTTGATCGTACTCGATCGCAATCTTTTCGAGATTCCCGTTCACGAGATTCATAACGCAAAAGTGTTGCTGGCGTTGCTGGAGGGAAGGGAAGTTCATCGAGATTCGACATTTGTGACGGAGTGAATTCTCCCACGATGAGCGCGGTTATGAAATATGCCAGAAAGAAATCCATTCGAAAAACAGATTTTCGTTCGGCAGTGAGGGGAAAAATCCGTTTGAGTGTGAAGAGGCAAAAGCAACTCGCCGCAGCGGAAAAATTTGCCCGGCGCGTCGAACGCTGGCACCAACGTCTGGCGCCGCAATTCCCCGAAATTGATCCGCATGATCTTCATTTAATCATTGAGTCTTTGCTCAGAACCAGAAAGCAGCGCATGGAAGTCATGCTGGTGAAGCGCCGCGAGGACGGCTCTTATGTCTTTTGATGAAACCCTATTGGCGGAGATGGTCGAAGCGGCGGCGCAGGCCGGATTGCAAATCATTTTGATCGGCAACGTGGCGGCTATCGTACATGGCGCACCGGTTTTAACGCGCGATGTGGATTTTATGGTGCGTGAGCATCCCAAGCTTCAGGAAAAGCTGCTGAAATTTGCTGAAATCTACGGCGTCAAACTCACACGCCCCTATGCGCCGCTGGCAAAAGTTATTCGGGCGATTGGGCGTTCAGTTCCCATAGACTTTGTTTTCTCGTTGTCCAGCGGTAAGAGCTTTGAATCCGTTCGTTCACGTGCGCATAGAATTCGCTTGGGTCGGAAAATGGTTTGGGTGGCTTCTTTGGAAGATATTATTGCTGCAAAGAGAGCCGCTGATCGGCCGAAGGATAAAGCTGCACTACTAGTTCTAGAAGAAACATGGAAGATTCAAAAAGCGATGGCAAAAGAGAAACGCAAGAATACTCACTGAGGAAAAAATTCATGCCCACCAAAATCACTGTCAATAACAACGGCAATTTGCGCATTGAAGGCGATTTTGAAATCTTTGATGCTGCGGGTAACAAATTCGATCTGGCCGGTCGCACCGTGATTTCATTGTGCCGCTGCGGCCAGAGCAACAAGAAGCCGTTTTGCGATGGCTCGCATCGCGCCTGCGGATTTCAGTCGGACGTTGTCGCTTACAAACTCGATCCCCCCAAGGCAAAAATCTAAAACTGTTTTATCAATAAAGCGCGGAGGTAAATCTGCGGTGATACTTCTGCGTTAATTCGTGTTCGCTGCCGAGCAGCGCGAACAAGGCAACGCAGGCCTTGCGCGCGCCGTCCTCGTCAAGCTTGCGATTGTATCCCACCAACTCGATCCACGCTTCCAGCGCGCGGGCATAATCTCCAGATTTGAACGCGCTGATGCCGCCGCGATAAATTTTCCAATCCGCTTCCGGCTCTTGCGATGCTTCCGGCAGATGGAGCAGGCGATGCAATGTTCGAATCGCATCAATTCTGCTGGCAAAGGGCGTCCCCTCCTCGCTTTCATTAATCAACGCAAAGGCTTTGTCAATCTCTGTTGGCAACAACAACTCGGCAAGCAATACCCGGCCTTCAAGGTTTTGGGGTTCTGCCTTCAAGAGATGTTCCAATTTTTTGCGCGCGGTGTTGCGATCGCCGGCCTGCAAAGCTGCTTTTGCCTCCTCCAGCTCGCGTTTTGCCGCGCTCGGCAAATGCTCCTCGAGCCAGCGCCGGACTTCACGCTCAGGCAATGCTCCGAGGAATTCTGCAACGACCTTGCCCTGTGAAAATAATTTGACCGCGGGGATACTCTGGATATTAAAATACTGCGCCAGTTGCGGCTCCGCGTCCGTGTTGATTTTTACAAGGCGCCATCTTCCCGCGGCTTCGGAAGCCAGTTTTTCCAGCACCGGACCAATCATGCGGCATGGGCCGCACCATTCCGCCCAGAAATCCACCAAAACCGGAATCGTGCGGCTGGCTTCAACAACTTCTTTTTGGAAAGTTTTCGTTGTAACGTTCATGGTTCGTTCTTGAATTGTTGTATACAGCGGATTTCAATCGGATGAACAGGTTCGTAGTCCCCGCCCCTCGTGGGCGGCTATCGAAGCCAATAAAATCACGGTTGCAACAGCGCCCCATATGAGCGGGCAAGACTACGATTCCTGCTCACGCATTTGAAAAACGCTGTATTTCAATTGTGAAACACAAGATTTGAATCTTCCGTTGCGATATTCTCATAAACAGCTAACGTGACAATTGCCCGACGCAAATTTCACCGGCGTGAATTCAGATTTCAAAACACCCCGGACAGCGCCACGGCTGTGCCCGTCGCGATGATGAGTGCCGTACCGAGCAGCCAGCCGTACCAACGCTTGTTTTGCGCGTGCGGCAGCCATCGTTCCGCCAGGGGAACGTTGCCGAGCCAGCGCTCGAGTTGCGCCTGCAAGGCATCGATGGGAATACCTTCCCCGCGGCCTGAGCCGCGACTGAGCGCAAGACCAACCACACGGCCTGAGGCATCCAGCAGCGGGCCGCCGGACTGGCCTTCGGGCACGGCAAAGCTGAGGGTGAGCCAATCGGCATCTCGCCGCAAAATCTGACCGCGATTTTGCGAGATAAACGGCGTGTTGGGAAATCCTAATGCGGCGACCTCATCACCGGCAGCCAGAGCCGCGGAGGGATTGTATGGCAAGGTTGGCGACAAAGGCAAGGTTTTGGCGCGCACAGCCAACAACACGATGTTGGGTGTGCGCCATTTTTCCAAAATCACCTGCGCCTTCACCGGCTCCGCGCGGTTGTCGAGCTGAATGGTGAGTTTGTTCTCGAAACCGGCAATCACCTCGTTTGCCGTTAAAATAATGGCCAGGCCTTTTTGCGTTTTACCCACCACCAGGCCTGCGCCGGAGCGCTGACCGTTATCGGCAATGACTTTGACAACCGCCGGGCGGGCGAGACGATAAATCTCCTCCGGAATTTTTGTAATGGTTTTATCAAGCGTTTGGGAAAAGGCCGGGGATAGATTGAGAAGAAAACTGATAACCATCAAACCGATCTTGCGCTGAGCAGGCACGAGGTTCTCGAAAAACGCGGCACCGTGTTGCAGGCTGCGAAGTTGTTTGTTCATGAGGCCTTCCCATTTTTGTTGTCAGGAATATGTTGCAGCACAGGAATAAAGTCAAGCCTATTTTCGGCTCTGAAATTTCGTTTGCAATTCAATGTTAAGTTTTGTTATCATGTTCATCGCCCTTTGAATATTTGAGAAAACAACTTTGGCTTTTTATTTTCAGGGAGCGAACACGTGAGAACACGGAAGTATTTGCTGCTCGCTGTTGCTGTTTTGACGCCGTATGCCTGCCTAAAACCCTACCAGAGACCGACGACGACCGCTTCCGATACCAATGTGCCAACGGCGCAAACGCAAGACGCGGCTTTTGCGGCTGACCTCAAGCCCGAGCCGGTCGGCGGCCTTGCTGCGTTGCAGGCAAAAGTGCATCAACCGGATGAGGTTTGGAAAGAGAACCGCTTCGGCACGGCAGTGGTTGCGGCGACGATCAGCAGCAACGGCCGGGTGGTGGAGACGCACATCGTGCAAAGCTCGGGGTCTGCGACGATGGATGCCGAGGCCATGCTGGCCGTGGCGCGGGCTTCATGGAATCCGGGACGTCAAAACGGCGAGCCGGTCACCGCAACGGTGGAAGTGCCGATTCAATTCGGCCCCAACTATTGAAGGTTGGCGGCGAACAGCGCAGGATAAAAATCTGCTACAAACTTGCGCGAGCAGGATTCATCGGGAATTTCCGAAACGTACTGCGGCTCATGTCTTTTTTGTCTGATCCTGTTGTGTTCATCGCATCACTTTCCCGCCATCGATGACCAATGTTTGTCCGGTAATGAAGCCCGCCAAATCGGAGGCGAGAAAAAGCATTGCGCCTGCGACTTCTTCCGGTTTGCCCCATCGTCCCAGCGGCGCTTCCAGCGCCAACGCGGCGCGATCTTCCACGCTTAAATCTTCATACCAACCGCTCGCAATGTTGCCCGGTGCAATGGCATTGGCGCGAATGCCATCCGGGCCGTATTCCAGTGCAAGATCGCGCATCAATCCCAACAATGCTGCTTTAGCCTCGGTGTACGGTGTGCCGCGATAACCCGACAAGGCCGGCGTCGAACTGACAAAAATCAAAGCGCCGCGACGCTGCGGCCGCATCAATTTGAGCGCAAGACGGCTGCAATAGCGCGCGCCATCCAAATCCACGGCGCGCACGCGCTGAAACCACTGCCTGACGGCCTCGGTGCTCATCTCGTGCAGCGGGGTGCGCCACATCTCATCCACCAACGGATAACCGGCGTTACAGATCATGACATCCAGGCGTCCCTCACTCCATTCGCTGAGTTGCGCAAACATCTGCTCAACTGCAAGAGCATCGGTAACATCTGCCGGTACCGCCAGGGTTTTGATGGGATAACGCGCCGCCAGCTCATCAGCAACTTGTTGCGTATCTGCGGCGGAACGCCCATTGACGGCAACAGCCGCGCCGCATTGCGCAAACAAGGCGGCGGCAATGCGCCCGCTGCCGCGCGTCGCGCCGGTGATTAAAACCACGGCGCCGCGCAAGCCCGGCAGTTGTAAATTTTCAAACGGTGAAGGAAGCGTGTTCATTTAAATGCCGTGACGGTTTTTTGATGATGGCATGCTTGCGGCATTCTCGCAACGGAGGGAGAATCTTATCTCATCAAAAAAACGAACGCCGGATTCATGCTCGCAAGCACAAACCCGGCGCCGGAGGTGGTAAACATCAAACCAATTTTTTGATCGCGGCCAGGGCCTTGTCATAATCCGGATGTTGGCCGATCTCAGGCACATATTCGACATATTGCACGATACCATTTTTGTCGATGACGAAAATGGCGCGCGACAACACGCGAATTTCTTTTACCAGAGTACCATAGGCCAGGCCAAAATTGGTATCGAGATGATCCGCATAGGTTTTTACATTTTTTATGCCGGCCGCGCCGCACCAAATGCTTTGTGAGCAGGGCAAATCCGCGCTGAGGGTGAAAAATTGCGCCTGCTCTCCGAGTTTACCTGCTTCTTCATTGAAGCGCTTGATCTCGGCATCACAAATACCGGTGTTGACCGACAAGATCGATAAAATCACTGTGGGTTTGCCGCCGAAGTTTTCAAAGCGAACGTTCTTCCAATCATTGCCCATCACCGTGAAGGCGGGTGCTTTGTCTCCAACGTTGATTTCCCGGCCGACCAAAGTCAGCGGCTTGCCCCCTAGAGTGACAGCTCTGTGACGTTCAACTGCCATACCTGCTCCTTGCACAATATGAAATGATTCAATCAAGCAAATGATCAAAATTACCGCCCGGGCGCTGCAAACGATCTCATCTCTAGTACCACTGTTACCTTAATTTTTATAGTCCCACGCCCTTGTGGGGTGCTGTTGCAGCCAATAAATTCGCGGGTTGGAACAATGCCTCACAAGGGGTCAGGACTACGAAATCATGGCAACAGTGTACTAGCTTCAACTCTTGAACAGCAAAAGCGTGCGGGCGGCAGTTATCAAGCGAGTTTTGAATATAGGATTTCTCCAGTTGAAAGCAAGGCTTTGTTGCGTCGCGTATGCATGCGCAGCCTTTATTTATTTTTTAATTCACGCCAATCGAGAAATTGCCCGCGTTTAAGCGGCTGGCAGACGGGACAAAAGAATGCATCATAACCCAACACACCGGCGCGCCGGATTTTCGCGCCGCATGTGGGGCAGGCTTGATCTTTGCGGTTGCGCACCAGCACATGCTCGCGTACTTTTACTTCCAGCGGCTGCTGCGCCTTTTCAACTTCCTCGATGCCCCACTGCATAACATCTCGAACAGCGCGATAGAGCCGCTCATTTTCGGCTTCATCGAGTTGGTAGCAAAACGTTTTGGGGTGAATGCCGGCATCGAATAAAATCTCATCGGCATAGGCATTACCGATACAACTGATAATACTTTGATCCATGAGAAAAACCCGCACTTGCTTGCGGTTGCGTTTGATCTGTTGTTGAAAATAGTCGAGGGTGAATTCAGCGGAAAAGATATCCGGGCCTTGTTGATTGAAGCGGGGAATTTTATCATAGTCGCCGGCAGCGGTCAAATAAATCTTGCCCATTTTTTTGTCGTCGAGATAGCGCAAGTTCTGCCGGCTCGGCGTACAATGCAACGTCAATGCACAACTGGCGCTGGCCGTGCTCGTTTCTGCCGCCCATTGCAAACGCCCGGCAAGCATGGGATGAATCACTAAATCTCTTTGATCGGACAAGTTGAAAACCAAAAACGGCCCGTGGCGGCGTACGTCAACGAACGTCGCGCCGGTTAAGGCCTGCGCAAAATCACCCGGCAGCAGCATGCGCAAAACAATCGGCTCATGCACCTCGATGCCGGCGATTTGCTGGCCGCGCAACAAGGGCTTTAGATGTTTTTCAAGATAAACCAGGTCGGGCAGTTCAGGCATCTTCTCTCCCGAAAAAGAAATGGCATTCTCATACAAAGGTGCTTATATTCAAGCGTTGCAATATAGCCCAAGCCGCCTTTGAGCGCAAGCCAGAAATCCTCTCTTTATCAAATTCGGAAGCGAACCATGACACTCTCCAGTTTTTATTCACGCGGCTTTTATCGGTCGGCGTCATTGCTGGCACTTCTGATTTTTTCGCCGCTCGCCTTGATGTATGCGCAAAGCGACTCTGCCATCCTGCAACCCACGACCGATAACGGCGAATGGTTCGTGCTCAAAAAGGAGGATCTCGCCGGCGGCACGCATCACACCCGCCACGCTGAAATTTTCGGCAAATACGTGACGGGTTATAATTATTTTGTATTGCAAGGCATTGATCACGTGCAAGCAACGGCGCTGGACGGCGGCGGCTATTTCACCGGCATCAAGGCTATACCGACGGAATCGCCGGTGGGATATGCGGTAAAATTATTCGATCATGCGCTGCTGGCGCCGCCCCGCACGACGAGTTATTGCAGCGGCGCAACCTATGCAGCCTTCATCGAGCAATTGAATCTCATTTTTAAAGAACAAAAAATCGAAGTTTCGCCGGAACGCATGGAATCGTTGCGCATGCAGGAGCCGGACGGCGGCCGCCGCGAAGATGGCATCAAGTTTTGGGGAAAATGGAACGACGACGGCTTCGGCAGCCATTATGCGCTGGTGCAGTATGCCAACATGGGAATTGAAATCAAGCCGCGCCAGGCACGCCCCGGCGATTTCATGAACATTTCCTGGCAAAAAGGCCTCGGGCATTCCGTGGTATTTCTCGGATACTATGAAGATGAACAGCACGAGAAGAATATCGTTTATTGGGCAAGCCAAACACGCACGAACGGATTCGGCGACGAAGTTGTGCCGCTCAGCCGCATCAAGCATGTAAAGGCCGTGCGTTTGACCGCGCCGCAGAATCTCATGATCTTCAACGTCGACGCGCCGGTGCAACGCGATATCCCGGGCGATGTAATTGATTGGTAAATTATCGCGACGTGGCTGCTGTCGCTTACCCGCCCGTAAAAATTCCTCATAACTTATTCCACTTCGCCGGATTACTCTAAAGCCCGCGAAACATACGAGAATTGTTAAACACGGTCGCGCCCGTTCGTGTGTTTTGCGGGCCTATGGGCAACGTTCACGGGGAACTAATTTAGCCAAAAAACCTGAGAAATTCCCACTTTTTTGCGGGTCATCTTTAACGGTGCCTGCCTCAATTTAGTCAATCCGCGCCAAAACTGGCAAGGGCCTTTATGCAAAGCACCTCCTGCGAATGTATAGTTGCTACGGCAATCACTATCCATCGCGGGGTTTCATATGAAATTTTTCCTGATTCTACTATTAAGCAGCGGTTTGCTTTTCCCGGGCTCGGTTCAACCGCAAGATCGCGGCCCCGAGACACCATCCTGGGTTTATCTGATTGGCGTCGGCGGCACGGCCATCGCTGGCGGAATTTGGTTTTATAAAAACTACGTGAAAACGCCGGCCCTCCCAAAACGCAAAACTCTCCGACAGCAATCACTTGATGAGATTCAGTATATCGCGACCGCCGCTGAAATCAAGGCACTGAAACAGCTCAAATCTGATGAGGAGATTCACGCCTTCTTGGCGGCATTTTGGCAGAAAAAAGACTCCACCACCGGCACCGATGAAAACGAGTTTCAAGAGGAATATTTTCGCCGTTGGCAAGAAGCCAATGCCCGGTTTGGCAACGGCGCGCAAGAAGGCTGGAAAACTGATCGCGGCCGCGTTTATATTCTTTATGGTCCGCCCGATGAGACGGAACGCCTGCCGTGGACATATGTGACTCTTGCCAAAAACGGTTTGGCCAGTATCAAAGCGGTAGAAACGTGGCTTTATTTGCGGCCGGCTAGCGGTTTTGACGGCGATAACATCTTCAGGAATTATCATGCCGGCATGGCAAAGTTTATTTTCGCGGATTTTCAAGGCACGGGCCGCTATAAACAGATTTATTCTTCTGAGTGGGGCGAATCTTCTGATCCGCGCGTTTTCATTATTCCACAGACAAGCCGCACGAATTCAAACGTGGACGAGTGACAAGAGGAGTTCATATGTTGACCGCATCCATTCTTCAATACGAGGCCTGCCGGCGCATGAGAAGAACATGGTGGAAGCTAAGCGTTGTTTTGCTGCTACTGCAATTGCCGTTGCAGGCGCAGGAGAAACCTCCAAAATGGGGAGAAGTGCCGCCGGCGGATCTGGACATGAAGTCATTCCCGGCGGATACCAACGCGGCGGCTGTTGTTTTGAGCGATATTGGCCGCGCCTATTTCAATGAAGAATTCGGCATCGAATTTGAGCGGCATCGCCGCGTCAAAATTCTTTCAGAAGCGGGTTATGACTGGGGCAGCTTCGTTGTGACATACTATGCGAAAAATCGCATTCAGCGCGTAGCGGAGATCGAAGGGTATACCTTCACGCGCGGGCCGGGAGGCGCGGTTCGCCGTGACAAGCTTGATAAAAAAGCCATTTTCGATGAAGATGTTGACGGCGAATATCGTCGCGTGCGCGCCACGCTGCCAGCGTTGGCGCCGGGTTGTGTCATAGAGTATCGTTATAAGCTGAAGATCAAGGAAGGCTATTATACCTATCTCCCGGATTGGGAATTTCAAACGAGTGAGCCGACGCGCTGGAGTGAATACCGCGCGGAAATTCCGAGCATGCTCGGTTATGCGATGGTCTGGCAAGGCATGAGCAAACTGGAAATCAATGAAGCGGAAATGCGCGACTGGCCGCCGCTGATGCCCTATGCGCAAACCGCCGGCATTTACAATCTGAAGATGTCCCATCATCGCTGGGCCATGCGCGATATGCCCGCACTGCGCCGGGAGCCGTACATGACGCCTCCCAGCGATCATCTCGCCAAAATTGATTTTCAACTCACCAAAATTATGTGGCCGGGTTCGGTGCCGCAAGACGTCATGAATACCTGGGAAAAATTGGCGGAAGATTTGGTCGATTCCGATCACTTTGGCAAGCAACTCGATCGCCACAAAGTTTTACGCCAGCAGGCAGAAACGCTTGTCGCCGGTTTAACCTCGCCGGAAGACAAATTACGCGCGATTTATGATTACGTGCGCACGACCATGACGTGGGATGAGAAATTCGGCATTTATGTCGATGTCGATTTGGACAAAGCCTTGCAAGCTCGCCGCGGCGGCGGCCCGGAGATCGGCCTCATGCTCACCAGCATGCTGCGGTTCGCCGGATTGGAGGCGTGTCCGGTGCTGATCAGCACGCGCCAGCACGGCCGCGTTCTTCAAATTTATCCCTTGCTGACGCAATTCAATCATGTTCTAACCTATGTGAAAGCGGGCGCGCGGGAATATCTGCTGGAAGCCACCGACCCGTTGTGCCCGTTGACCTTGGTGCCGGAGCATTCACTCAATCAAGTCGGTTGGCTGGTGGATAAGAAAAATCCACGTTGGATCGGGATTGCCAATCCCGGCGCGCTCAGCAATAACACGGTTGTTGTTGCCAAGCTCACGAGTGAAGGCGCGATTACCGGCCATTTTGAATCCTCCGACGAGGGCTACAGCGGTTTGTTCGACCGCCACACCCTGTTGAACAAAAAGAAAAAGGAAGATGATTATGTTCGTGATGGCTGGCTTTCAGACATGACCGGCGCGCAGCTTGATTCTTTTAAAATCAGCAATCAAGATTCGATCTATGTGCCCTTGCTCACGCGGGCGCATTTCTCCTCAAATGATCATGCGCAAGTGATGGGCGACAAGATTTATTTCAATCCGATGCTTTTTGGGCGGCGGGAAGAGAATCCCTTCAAATCTCCGGAACGATTTTTCCCGGTTGACTTCGCGTACGGCCACAAATATATTTTTACATTGAATCTGACTTTACCGGAGGGGTACGACGTGCAAGAAGTGCCGAAATATTCTGCGGCCACCTTGCCGAACGGCGGCGGCCAGTTCAAGCGTCAAGTGCAAGTCGACGGTAATCGTCTGCAAATGATCAGTCAGATGATCATCAGCAAACCCCGCTTTGAGCCGGCCGAGTATCGCAGTCTGCGCGATTTCTACGATCGTATCGTTACGGCACATGCCGATCAGGTCGTATTGACTCGCAGCAAGAATGTCGTCACGCAGTAACACGGGAGCTCCCAATGATGTTCCCACATCACTATCACGTTCGCAGCTTGTTTGCGCTGGCTGCTGTGCTCGCAGCGTTAATGATTGCCAATGCCAAAGCGCAGGTCGGCTATCGAGAAGGCGAGTATCGCGTTACTGCCATGCCGGCCGAACTGGCGCAAGACGCCGAAGCTGTGGCCCGCCTCGATGCCCTGACCTTTACGGTGGAAAACCCGGGCAAGGCGACGCAAATCGTGCGGCAGGTTTATACGATTCTAAGCCCCGGCGGCCGCGATTACGGCAAAATTTATATCGGCTATGACAAATTCCGCGAGTTGACCTCGTTGCGCGGCTGGTTGATCGATGCCGAGGGCCGCAAAATTCGCGATCTCAAAAAGAACGACATCAAAGACGAAAGCGCGATTTCCGGGTATTCTCTTTACGAGGACAGCCGCGTGCGCTCTGCCGAACTTTATTACGACGCCTATCCTTACACCGTAATGTTCGAGTATGAGATGGTTTTCCACGGCCTGCTGTTCTGGCCGAGTTGGTATCCGTATCTTTATCGCGCACCAGTGGAGCGTAGCCGTTTTGAGATCGATGTGCCGGCGGGTATGCCGATTCGTTATCACCTGCGTGGCGTGCAACAGGAGCCGCAAATTCAAGCAGCCGGCAATCGCAACGTTTTACGCTGGCATGCGCAGAATTTGCCGAAGTGGGAGCCGGAGTCGAGCGCGCCCAATTGGAGCCCCCGCATTCTCGCCGCGCCCACTGCCTTCGAAATTGCCGGCTATGCCGGGGTTATGTCGTCGTGGACAAGCTTTGGGAAATGGTATTATCAGCTCTATAGCGAACGCATGACGCTGCCGCCGTCGGCTTATGCCGAAGTGCAGCGCTTGAGTAGCGCTGCTGCAACACCGCGTGACAGAGTGCGTGTGTTGTATGAATATTTGCAGGCAAAAACCCGCTACGTGAGTGTGCAGCTCGGTATTGGCGGCTGGCAGCCGTTCGAGCCGGCTTATGTGTTCGAGCGCGGTTACGGCGATTGCAAAGCGCTTTCGAATTTCATGGTGGCAATGCTGCGCGCCGCACAAGTCGAGGCCCACCCCGTTTTGATTTTGAGCGGAGAAGAACAACCCGACGTGCCGGCGGATTTCCCCAATGGCCGCTTCAACCACGTGATTGTTTGTGTGCCGCTCGAACAGGATACCGTCTGGTTGGAATGCACGAGTCAGACCGCGCCGTTTGGTCATATCGGCGCGGGCAATGAAGATCGGAATGTCTTATTGGTAACGCCGGAAGGCGGCAAGCTCGTGCGCACGCCCCAAAGCAAGTCCATCAACAATCAACGAATTCGCCACGCGACTGTGAAACTCAGTGAAAATGGCGATGCTAGCGCGGAAATTCGTACGCGCTATACCGGCAATGCGCAAGATCATGTGCGCTACGCCCTGGCGCGCCAATCGCCGCGCGAGCGCGAAGAATGGCTGCGCAAAGAGATCGAAGGCCCGACATTTCAATTGACACGCGTCGATTTTTCCGAAGTCGATGGCAAGCAGCACGAAATCAATCTGCCGCTTGCCGTCACCTTGCCTCGGCTGGCCGCGCGTTCCGGCGCCCGCCTTTTTTTGCGGCCGAATTTAATGTCGCGCCGCAAATATGTGCCGCCGCCTGTAGCACAGCGCACGCAGCCGGTCGATTTTGCGTACGCGTATCTCAACACCGACTCGATTCACTATGAACTTCCGGCCGGCTTTGTGTTGGAAGCTGTGCCAGATTCGGTGAAATTGGAAACTGCTTTTGGCAGCTATCACGCCAGCGCTACTCTGCAAAGCGGCAAATTGGAATACGTGCGCCGCTTGGAGATTCGCCGGCGCTTGTTGCCGCCGGAAGAGTATGACGCCTATCGCAAATTTCTTAGCGATATCGTCAAAGCCGATCAAGCCCAAATTGTATTGGTGAAGAAAATTTGAATATGCCCAACGCCTGACACTCTCCCATTTTATTTTTGTGATGACGCGTGGGAGAGTGTAAAGCGCGCTTTGATGCCTCCCGATTTCCCCTGTTTGCATTTCCTGCCGTGCCTGCCATTGCCGTGTTTTTGCTGTTGCAATTCTCCGGCATAATTTTATGTTCTTGCATTGTTGTTCCAATCGTCCGCGCTTATCGTCCGCGCGCTGATCTGAACCGCGACATTCTTGTCAATGGCCCCGGCTTGAAATTCTTTCAACTCAAAAAGAAAGCGAAAATGAGATGACACTCTTTGTGCTTTTTGTTTGTCTGGTAACCAACTTTGCCTGCCGCGACAATGAAGCCCAACCACCGGCGATCTCTGAGACTCCGATACTCACCAGCGAGAAACTTCCCGAAATTTCGTCCTATGACTTTGCCTCCAAGTCTCCACAAACCGTCAAACTTCCCAAAGCGTTGCGAGAAATATCCGGTTTGACATTCACCGAGGACGGGCGGCTGCTTTGCCACAATGATGAATCCGGAACGGTTTTCGAAGTGAACTATCAAACCGGTGAAATCGTGAAGCGTTTTTATCTCGG